>JBJYXQ010000548.1:0-10566 GCA_046260035.1 Anaerolineae bacterium | reverse complement strand
CGCCTTTTTCGGCCATCGACGCGAAGTCCATCGGCACATCCAGGAAATCGGCGGGAATAATCGTGCCGGACGAACCACCCGTCTGGGCGCACTTGAACGCTTTTCCGTTCTTCATGCCGCCACCGTAGATTTCGATGACCTCGCGCAACGTCGTGCCCATCGGTGTCTCAATGAGGCCGGTGACGTTCACGTCGCCCAGCATTGTGTAGACTTTGGTACCGGGACTGCGTTTCGTGCCAATACCGCGATACCAGTCCGCGCCGTTCAAAATAATCGGCGGGACGTTCGCCAACGTCTCGACGTTGTTGACGACGGTGGGCATACCGCGGAACCCGCGTACCGTTGGATAGGGTGGGCGGATACGCGGAATACCACGTTTGCCTTCCAGGCTTTCAAGCAATGCCGTTTCCTCGCCACAGACGTAAGCACCGGCCCCTGCGTGAACGTGAATGTGGAAAGAGAAACCGCTGTCCAGGATATTGTCACCCAGCAGCCCCATCTCTTCCGCCTGCTTGATGGCGTGGTTCAAGATGTCCTTCGACATCACGTACTCGCCACGAATGTAGATCCAACCCTCGCGCGCGCCGACGGCGTATCCAGCCAGCGCCATCCCCTCTAAAATTGAATGGGGATCGCCTTCCAGGATGTGCCGGTCTTTGAACGTCCCGGGTTCAGATTCGTCGGCATTGCACACGACGTACTTCACTTTCTCGGGCCGCGCTGCGACGAACGACCATTTCAAGCCGGTGGGGAAGCCCGCCCCGCCACGCCCTTGCAGGTTAGAACTTCTAACGGTGTCCAGGACTTCAGCCGGCGTCTTTTCCGAAAGCGCCTGCCCCAGCGCGAAATACCCATCCTGCGCGATGTAGTCTTCGATGCTGTAGGGATCGATCACGCCGGCGCGCCTGAGAACCACGCGCTGTTGCCCGTAGAGCACGTCGCTGGTGGCGGGTAAAGCTACCACGCTTTCTGGGGAAACCTCCGGCGGCGCTAACAGTTTCTCCGCCACCCGGCCTTTGTAAAGGTGTTCTTCGACGATGACCGCGCCATCTTGCGGCGTGACCGGTCCGTAGACCGTGCCTTCGGGATAGACGATGACCGCGGGCACGATATCGGTCCGCGTCACCTGTCCCGTATAGCCGACCTGAACTTCGTCCTCCAAACCATAGAACGACAGTTCAGCCTCAATGGCCAATTTCGTCTCTTCCGCTCCACGCGAGAGGCTGAGAGGATCACCGGAAACCAAAACAGTTGCGCGGATCATGCGGCACCTCCTGCAGTATCAGCATCGGCTTCGCGTATGCGGGCCAGGATTTCGCGGACTTTATCCACCGTCAGGTTCCCATAAATGTCATCGTCGATCATCATCACAGGCCCGACGGCACAAGCGCCGATGCAGCTTGTCGTGAGCAGAGACCATTGCCCGTCCAAAGTCGTCTCGCCAAAGGAGACGCCGATCTCGTGTTCCAACGCCTCCCAGATTTCGCGCCCACCGGCCACGTGACATGGCGCATCTTCGCAGAAACGAATAACGTGCTTCCCCAGTGGTTTCAAGCTGATAAGGCTATAGAAACTTGCGACACTGTAAACAGTGCTGGGGGGAAGTTCAAGCCGCTGTGCGATTGCATCCAGGCTTTCCTGATTCAGATAGCCATTTTGCTGATTCATATCGCGTAGAATTTCAACCAGGGCTTCTTGACTGTCTCCGTATTGTTCGATAAGTTCTTCAACAACCGCTGTAACGCCCTTTTCCATAAGCACCTCTTCTATAGTATTAGTAACTGGCGATCAACCGCCGGCAAGCAAGTTGCTCACCGACGGTAGACAACGCCTAGTAGACATCAATTGCACTTACCGGGCAGACTTGCTTGCAGATGCCGCAGCGAATGCAGATATCCGGATCAATGACGTGTTTTTCCTTCGGCTTGCCGGCAATCGCGCTGACCGGACAGTTGCGCGCGCAGCGCGTGCAGCCGATGCACAGATCGGGATCAACTTTGTACTCGATGAGGGGACGGCAGACCTTTGCCGGGCACTTCTTCTCGTAGATGTGCGCCTCGTATTCGTCGCGGAAGTGCTCGATGGTGCTCAGCACCGGGTTAGGTGCGCCTTTCCCCAGACCACACAAAGCCCCTTGCGACGTGGATTTGGCAAGCGTTTCGAGCAGTTCAATGTCGCCGGGCTTGCCGCGTCCCTCGCAAATGTTGTTCAGAATGTCCAGCATCCGGCGGGTGCCAACCCGGCAAGGCACGCATTTTCCGCAGGATTCCTCTTGGGCAAATTCCATAAAGAAGCGGGCGATGTCGACCATACAGGTGTCTTCGTCCATCACCACGAAACCGCCCGATCCCATGATAGAGCCGACCGAGGCCAGCGATTCGTAATCCACCGGCATATCCAGATATTTCTCAGGGATACAGCCGCCCATCGGACCGCCGGTCTGCACGGCCTTGAATTTCCTGTCATTCAGGATGCCACCGCCAATATCGTAAACAATCTCGCGGATGGTCACACCCAGCGGGATTTCGATCAGGCCGGTGTGCTTGACCTTGCCAGCGATGGCGAAGGTCTTGGTCCCCTTGCTCTTCTCCGTCCCCATCGAGGCGAACCAATCGCCGCCCTTGAGGAGGATTTGCGGCACGTTGGCGTAGGTCTCGACGTTGTTGATGTTGGTCGGTTGGCCCCATAGGCCTGAAGCGGCGGGGAACGGCGGGCGGGTGGTTGGCATACCCCGTTGTCCCTCAATGGAGCGCATCATCGCTGTCTCTTCGCCACAGACGAAGGCACCGGCCCCCATGCGGATTTCAAGGTCGAAGTTGAAACCGGAGTCGAAGATATTCTCGCCCAGGAAACCGTACTCTCGCGCCTGATCCAGCGCGACGCGCAGTGTTCGAATCGCAATGGGATATTCCGCGCGTACGTAGAAATAGCCTTGCTCGGCCCCAATGACGTAAGCCGCGATGATCATCCCTTCGATGACGGCGTGGGGATCACCTTCTAGCACGCTGCGGTTCATGAACGCACCGGGATCACCCTCGTCACCGTTACAGATGATGTATCTAGGGTTGCCGGGATTGTTGCGGGCAAATGTCCACTTTAGATATGTAGGAAAGCCTGCCCCGCCACGTCCGCGCAAGCCGGATTGTTTCACCACGTCGAGCACCTGCTCCGGCGTCATCGTGGTCAGCACCTTTGCCAAAGCCATGTAGCCATCCTCGGCGATATAGTCTTCGATATCGAAGGGATTGATCTTGCCGACGTTGCGCAGCACCACGCGCACCTCTTTGGGCGCTGGCTCAGGCAGAGGCGCGACTTCCGGCTCGGTCTGCGTGAGTTCCAGCACCGGGCGTCCTTTCAGCAGGTGCTCCTCGGTGATGAGGGCGACGTCTTCCGGCGTCAAGTTGACGTAACGCACACTGTCGGGGTAGACAATGGCCTCAACGCCCTGCGCCGCCGTACTCACACCGGAGGTCATCATTACCTGCACTTCATCGCGCAACGCCACTTCCTGGAGTGCGTCCAGGAATGCATTATAGACGGCTTCGGCACCGGCGGCGTCGCTGTTGATTAAAATGTTGGCGCGATAAGCCATAGTTCCTCCCTACTGGACCACCCACTCGGTCACAACTTCGCCGCCCAGAATATGCTTCTCGATCAAGGTTGGCACACGGCTGGCGTCAATATTGCCATAGGTGACGAGTTCACCATCTCCCACCTGCACCTGAACGACTGGCTCGTAGGTGCTCATACCCGCACTACCAGTTTGCGTCACCACGACATCGTTGATGCCGCGTTTTTCCAGTTCCTTCAAAATCGCCGTCATCGTGTCACGAGCACCAACAGCGATGCCGGTGGTCCCCATCGCGACGACAATGCGCGCGCGCGCACCCTCGCCGGCCAGCTTACGGCGCTGCAACGCGCGTTCTTTGATCTTTTGTAGTTCTTCGAGACTTTTCACAATGACCTCCTCTAAAAATTAGAAATTAGAAGTGATAAATCAGAAATTCAGTCAGTTATTTCGCCTTGTAATGATGTCAACCCTTCCTGCAGACTCCCGCTAAGGAAAGCCAGTACATCGGGATCGGAGAAGGGGATATCATCGCCCAAGATAGCGCGGATCTCACGGGTATCCAGGCTGAAGCTACGGTCATCTAAACGATGTTGATAGACCACATCCACGCCCGAAAAACCCACAATCATACACAGCAAGGTTCCCGCCAGGTCGCCCAAAGGCGGGCGATCGATGTGGCTATGCTGGAAAGTGGCTTCGGTGATCGTTCCCACGCCCAGCTCGGACGTGATACTGAACGTCCCCGCACACATTTCCGCGGCTTGCTTGAAGAAAGGGATACCCAGTCCCACGTTGCGGGTGGTGCGCGTCGTAAACCACGGATCGATTACTTTCCCTAGTGTCTCGGCATTCATCCCGCTGCCGTTATCCTGCACGACAATATGCAGGGTATCGGCGGTAAAATCTTCTTCGATGGTAAGGTACAACAACGTCGCGCCGGCTTTGGCACCGTTCTCAGCGATATCGAGAATATGCTGAGAGAGATCGCGGAAAATGGTCATTCGTATTTGCGTAAGATTTTTGCGACGTCTTGAGGATTGATCTGCCCGGTGATGTCGTCATCGATCATCACGACTGGTGCTTGCGAGCACGCCCCTACGCAGCGGCAGATTTCCAGTGTGAAGCGGTTATCGGGCGTGGTTTCGCCAACCTTAACACCCAATACCTGCTGGAATTTCTCCACTACTGTCTGCCCTCCGCGCACATAGCACGCCGTTCCCAGGCAGATGCTGATCTTATGGCGGCCGATCGGCTGCATGCGGAAAGATGAGTAGAAGGTCAGCACACCGTATAAATGGCTGAGGGGGATGCCCAATTCGCGGGAGAGATACTGTTGCATTTCCAAGGAAACGAAACCGAGTCGTTCCTGCACCAGTGTCAAAACCAACATCGCTGCACCGGGTTTGCCTTTGTTGTCAGCGAGGATTTCGTCTAAAACGAGTTTATGTTCGGGGGCTAAGTCCACCAAATCAGTGGGAAACTTGTTTCCACGTTGGTTGAAAGCTACGCTCATACGTTTTTACCTCGATAATATAATGTGATAACTTCGATCAAGTCCACACGCCTGAGTATACCTCAAAGTCAGTATAGGCCAAATGCAACCTGATCAGATTACAAAAGCCTTGCGGTAAGTCTTCTATAGAGTGTCGTCATTTAACCAGTGACCCGATTGACCAGACCCTTGTTGTGACTCTTGTAGTCTTGTTTTGCGCCGGTCATTTTACCGCCAAAATCCGGTTTGGCAACACACGGGACTTGCCAAACCAGGGTCTTATCATTCTCTTGGTGCAATGTACCTCAGATTCCTGCTGGCTCAAAATTTATCCTGAAGGTTGGGGATATGAGGGGGATTTTTGTGGCGGGGCTTTACCCCGCCACAAAAATCCCCTTAAAACAGCCGCTTTAGCGGCAAGATAACACACAAAAGTCTCTCAGCTCGCGAGAATGATAAGACCCTACTCGCCGACCACGAACCTGAAGGGAATACACAAATGAGATGAACAGCCGTAGAGGAATCAATCTAACCGATCAAAGCGCGGAATACCCAGCTCTGCACACAGGCGTTGGGTATCTGCGAGATGCTTCGTGGTGGGTTGAGCATACTCAAAACACCAAAGCAATTGGTAGATAGGACGCCGCTGTCTGTACAAAGGCTCGAGTGGATGGATGGCTTCATAAGACTGCCAGAACTCCTGGCTCAGAGTACCTTCCCAGAACTCAAAACGCGCCAGGTCTATCTCGTGATGACCTGCCCAGGCCTTGTCAAAATCGAGAACCGTCGCCAGGCGCCACGCCCTCTGCTGGTGCTGAAAGAGGATGTTGTACTTGTGAAGATCCTCGTGACAGAGGCTTGCGTGACGAAGATCCACGAATAGCTCCTGATGTCTCTCCAACACCGAGACAAACAAATCGCACAAAGATGTGTTCTTGATGGAGTGCCGGGCGCGTTCTACCAACGCTGCAAAATAGGCATCGCCTCCCTGAACACTGCCGTCGGCCGCCAGTTCACCAAACGCGGGGAACCGAATCGTATGCAATTGTGCAACAGCATTTCCAATCTGTTGATATGCACTTGATAAGTCATTGACATTCATCTGCGGTCGCACCGTCGCCCATTCCAGCCCCGGAATATGTGTCCTGATCAAATATCGCCAAGGCCAAGTCTGGAGCGACATGTCGACCGCGATGACTTCGGGCATAGGGATGGTTGTATTCGCTGCAACCAAACGGTGCAGCATAGCCGTGCGATCGAATGAGCCAGCCATTGAAGCTGCAGGTCCCGCAAGCTTGACAACGACTTCGAGAGAAGGATGACGGAGTTGGACAAGGAGAACTAGATAATCATGCTGCTGATTACCGATCTTGTAGTCGAGCAATTCGACCTTTGTGCCGAATGCCTGCTTCAGCAGTTGCTGTAATAGATCAAATGAGATCACTGTTTCCATGTGCGATATCCCAAACCGAGTCAGAGTTACAAAGGGTTTTTACCATTGTTTGACTTACCAGGCAAAGGTATGTATAGTTCTTTACACAAGAAAATGCAACCTTGTATTTTATATTCTCTTTCCGTTCCATCCGTTAGAATCATTTTCGAGGGAACACCCATGCGCAACTTGACCATCCCAAAATCGTCGATGGATGCCGCATCCACCGAAGCTCCATCTCAAGAACGTGACATCGCTATCGACTATCTGCGTGCATTCGTCATTGTCTTGGTTGTCTTTATCCATGCAGCGCTAGCTTACACGTCGTTCAGCATCTTTTTTCCCGCGCGATGGGTTGATGCGTCGGCACCGATCGTGGATAGCCGCCGCTGGCCATTCCTCGATCTGTTTGTCATGTTCTTCGACACATTTATGATGCCTGTGCTGTTCTTTGTTTCTGGGCTTTTCGCCCTCCCCAGCCTTGAACGCAAGGGAAGCCGTGCATTTTTCATCGCACGGCTTCAACGCTTGGGCATCCCCTTCGTCATCGGCTCGATCGTCATTGCCCCTCTAGCATTCTACCCTTCGTATCTGATGGCTAGACCTAGACCGCACCTTGCCTACCTGGCGACGTTCTTCACATCCGATGGATGGCCCATTGGTCCCCCCTGGTTCCTGTGGGTCCTCCTTGTGTTCAACGGCATACTTGCGCTCGTTCACTGGATCGCGCCGGCCGGGCTGGCAAAATTACACCGGCAACCGACAAATCTCTTCATCTTCCTGATAACCCTTGTTGCGTTTGTGCCGTTGCATTTGATCGGCTCTCCCTATTGGTGGATAACATCTCTGGGGCCCTTCGACGTACAACCTATCCGTTTGGGTTTATACTTCGCATACTTCCTCTTGGGGGCAGCGCTTGGTACCGGGCAACAATGGCGAAAGATAGCGTGGGCGAAGCATTGGGGATATTGGTTTGCCCTGGGAATTCTCGCGTTTTTTGCCTATGTCTTTTTGGATAACGGTGCAATCCGGTTACCGGGGCTTATCTCTCAGGTAATGCTCGGTGTCACCTGGGCGACGAGTTGCGCAGGCGCTTCGCTTGGATTGCTCGGAGCCTTCCGGAAATTCGTACGCAGACGCCATCCCATCTTTGACAGTTTCAGCACCAACGCGTTCGGCATCTATCTCATCCATTACGCGGTTGTGCTATGGATTCAATTTGCACTCCTGCCAGTCTCCTGGCCCGCCTGGATCAAATTCTGCATTGCCTTTATTGGGGGACTAACTCTCAGTTGGGGGATAAGCAAAATACTCCGGCAAATTCCGATAGTACGCCGCGTGCTTTAGAATAGAGCGAAAGAGAGAAGAACCCCGTCACGGGACATAAAATCCCTGTCCCGCCCCCTGCCGTAGCGCCGACCGCAGCGACGCGACTGAGGGTGTGTCCTCGAGCCAGAACACCGTGCGTGTGTTGCCAATCCAATCCAGGAAGTGCGCATCGGAGTTGGTGATGACAGGGATATCGTGCAACGAGGGATACTGCTCGTAGGCTTGACTGGGGCGCAGGTTGTGCGAAACCTCAGCGGCGTCGGCCTCCAGGTCGGGAGGCCAGAACCCCAGGACGTACATCAAGCCGTAGACGTCGCGCTCCACGTGTGCAGGGATCACCAGGCCGCCAAGCGCGTGGACTGCGCGTGCTGCGTCCTCAATGCCCACCCTTGCCGGGGCTTTGCGCATCCGCGTGTCTTCTGCCACAAAGTCGCCGGCAGCATCGATCAGAAACTGCGGACCAAAGTGTTCAGCATCGTTATCCAACGGCAACAGCCAGCCATCCACCTGTGCCTGCCACGCCTGGGCCTGCGTCAAGGTATCGAAGATGCAGAGTACATCCACTTCTTCTTGGGTGAGCAACTCCATCCCTGGCAGGACGACCAACTCTGTCCCCGCAGCCGCATCTATCACCGCAGCGACATTGCCCGTAGCATTGTGATCGGTGACAGCAATAACGTGCAAGCCTTTGTGCAGCGCCTCTTCGATGATCAGCGGCGGGATCATCTCCACTTCAGCACAGGCCGAAAGCACGGTGTGAATGTGCAGATCGACGTGATACTCGCGCCGCGAAGATTCGCGCATTGCATCATACCTGGGGCAATGCCCCGCGCGCTATAGACCCAGCGCGACCAGTTGCTTAACCGTTTCGTAGACGGGCTGTGAGCTGGAAAGCATGATCATGCCTTGCTGCTCAGCTTTTTCCAGCGTCGCAGCGGGAACAACCGCGTCCTCGGCCACAAGAATGCCCGCGACTTCCTTGAGCGAGGCCACGGCGACGACATTGACGTGGGTTTGCAGCGTCACCCATAAATCGTGGGGCTTCGCACCCGCAATCACACAGCTCAACAAGTCCGCGACATAGCCACCGGTCACGTCGGTGTCCAGGTGCTCTGCGCCGACCAGAACAGTCAATCCCAACTTGTCTACAATCTCATTGATCTGCATTCTTTGCTCCCTTGGAAGTAGTGGGATGTAAAGCGAGTTGGCAACTAGCCCTACAAAATTCTCATGAGGAATCGCAGCGCTTCGTTTCTTCACACGAAACCCTGAAAATCATCTGCAAGCGGGTGCCGATCCCCACCGCCGACCAAACACTCATATCATCGGTGCAGCGCTCGATATTCACCAAGCCCATTCCAGCGCCAAATCCCATCTCGCGCACCTCTGACGTCGCCGTGGAATACCCTGGCTGGCGCGCCAATTCTACGTCCGGCATACCCGGGCCGTGATCTTCGGCCAGGACACTGATCTCGTAAGGCTTGATGTCGGCGGTGATGGCCCCACCATTGTCGGTATGAATGATTAGGTTAATTTCAGCTTCATAGGTGGCAATGGCGACCCGCCGCGCCAGGATAGGCGAAGCGCCGATGCGCAAGAGTGCCTGTTTGATCTTGGCAGAGGCATCGCCACCGCGCGCAAAATCGCGGTGTTTCACGTTATAGCGCAAAACCAGGCTCGTCGAGTCGGATTCTAACGCTTCAAAGAAATACTCAGGATGATCATGAATGCGCTCGGCCTCGCTATAGACCTCTTGCAGGGCACTCAGCAGCGCTTCAATAATGTCGCCTCGGGTAATGATGCCGACCAACCGGTCTTGGCTATCGAGCACCAGCATCCGCCCGATTTTCGTAGCCTCGAAGCGTCGCACAGCTTCCATCACCGGCTCGTTGGCATGCGCGACGATCAAATCGCCGCTGGTCATAAAATCCCGCACCGGGCTTGCCAGCTTGCCCTCGGCCAATGCGTGAATCAGATCCTCGATACTCACAATGCCGGCCAGCACGCCGTTTTCGACCACAGGCACGCCCGAAATGTGCTGCTCGCGCATCAGTTCCTTCAACTCACTCATCAGGGCGTCCGGTGCGACCGTCAACAATGCGGTCGTCATCACCCGTGAGACCCGTATCTCCCGGATAAGCTCGTGAACCTTGCCGAGGCCACCGTCTCCTCCCAGGAGACTGAGAAGCGTAAAACGATTTTTCATCGTTGATGAACGATTGGCAGTTTACCAAGTCCGCGCAAACCGGCCTCATAAAGCAGGCCGGAAGTCTCAAACATCGTGTAGGCCGATAAAATTACCGCGATTCTTAACTCCTCGGCGAGCGACAGCGTTTCCGGCGAAGGGTACTTGCCACGCACGAACACGATGATCGGCGCTTCAGCCATGTCCGCTGTGCGCACGGCTTGCGGATTCGTCAGCCCTGTCACTAGCAGCATATTGGGTTTGACGAACATCAGTACATCGCTCATCAAATCCGAGCAACATGCACTGCGAATGTCGATATCGACAGGCGCATCAACCAACAATTCCCCATCGATGACGTCGATGATTTCTTTCAGATTCATAAACACTCCATTCCTTTTCCTTTATCTATCATGAGGCTGTGTATTCCATCATTTGCCAACGCGGATTATACTTCGTAAAATGCAAAACGTAAAACGTGATGTATGATTCCGCTTCACGAATTACATATCGCGCATCACGCGTCACGCATCAGAACTTGCCATCTTCATCTTATG
>JBJYXQ010000547.1:0-17421 GCA_046260035.1 Anaerolineae bacterium | reverse complement strand
GATGTGGAAACGGAGAGCAAACTCCAGGACGCGCTGGATGCCTTGCTGCGCACGCAACTGGCGCACCAGACAACCGTCTTCGTCGTTGCGCAGCGCATCAGCACGGTGCTTACCGCTGACAAGATCGTCGTGCTTGACAAAGGCCGTATTGCAGACATTGGTACCCATACACAGTTGCTGGCCCATAGCCCAATTTACCGGGAGATTTATGAGTCCCAATTGGGAAATGGAAACGGTAGACGGTAGACAGGAGACAAGGGATTATGGAACAACGACAAACTTCGACATCTTCTGGCGGTGGACGTCCGGTGGGGGACGCTTCGGGGAATCGCGATCGACAACAAGCCCCCATACCAATGCCGGGGCCGGGTGGGCGGCGCCGCGGTGCGCGGATTGAGAAGGCGCATGATGTGCGTGGCACATTGCTGCGTTTGCTTGGCTATTTGCGTCCCCATCGTGGGACGTTGGTTGTGGTGTTTGTATTGGTGACCTTGAGTACCTTGCTTGATTTGGTCGGTCCTTATCTCAATGGTGTGGCGATCGACCGTTTCATCAGTCAACGCAATATCGCGGGCCTGGGTGGGATTGCATTGCTGTTGCTGACAACGTACCTCGTAGCCATGGCTATGCGCGTCGTGCTGGCGCGGGTCATGGTGGGAATGGTGCAAAAGGTGATGCGTGTGTTGCGTGAGGAACTGTTCGCGCATTTGCAGAGGCTGTCGCTGAGCTTCTTTGATCGCAATCCACACGGCGACTTGATGAGCCGTCTGACCAACGATCTGGACGCGCTCAGCCGCCTGCTGGCGCAGAATGTCACGGATTTGTTTGGCGGAATGCTCTCCCTTGTCGGCATCGTGATTATGATGTTCGCCATCAACTTCTGGCTGGCGCTCGGTTCGATGTTTGTGTTCCCGCTGATGCTGTGGTTCACCGGCTACGTGGGCAAACGCACGCGTCAGGGCTTTCGTGAGTTCCAGATGCGCATTGGGCAGCTAAACGGCGAGTTGGAAGAAATCTTCAGCGGGCAGCGTGTGATCATTGCCTTTGGGCAGGAGGGGTCCACGCTGGCGAAATTCGACCGGGTTAATGAGGAGACGCGGGACGTGGGTATCCACGCCCAGACCTACGCGACGTTGATCCCGCCGCTGATGGGCATCTTCAGCAATGCCAACATCGCTATCCTTGCCGGATTGGGTGGCTGGATGATTATCCAGGGATGGGCCACCGTGGGTACGATCCTCACGTTCTATAACTACTCGCGCCGCTTCGCCGGGCCGCTGCGCCAGTTGGGCGACTTGTACAATCAGATTCAGTCTGCGCTGGCCGGCACGGAGCGCGTTTTCGAGCTGTTGGATCAAGTGCCCGAAATCCAGGACACGCCCGATGCGATCGTGCTGGACAAAGTGCAAGGTGACGTCGTCTTCGATCAGGTGAACTTCAGTTACGTGCCGGACGTCCCCGTCATTAAGGATATGAGCTTCCACGCGGAGCCGGGGAAAACGGTGGCGCTCGTCGGCCCTACAGGCGCGGGCAAGACGACGATGATCAACCTGCTCTCACGCTTCTACGATATCCAGGACGGTGCCATTCGCATCGATGGCGTGGACTTGCGTGCTTACAACAAAGCCAGCCTGCGCCTTAGACTTGGCGTGGTGTTGCAAGATACCTTCCTTTTCTCCGAGTCGGTGATGGAGAACATTCGCTACGGGCGGCTCGATGCGACGGACGAAGAAGTTATCGCAGCGGCGAAGCTGGCGAACGCGGATCAGTTCATCCGCCGTCTGCCGCAGGGCTACGGCACGGAGCTGTCGGAGCGTGGCAGCAATCTCAGCCAGGGGCAGCGGCAGTTGCTCGCCATCGCCCGCGCCATTTTGGCCGATCCGGGTATCCTCATCCTCGACGAGGCGACGAGCAGCGTGGACACCCGCACCGAGCAGCACATCCAGGAGGCGCTGTTGCGCTTGATGGAAGGCCGCACCAGTTTCGTCATCGCTCACCGTCTGAGCACCATCCGCGAGGCCGACACCATTCTCGTCATCAACGACGGTGAGATCATCGAACGTGGCACGCACCACGAGTTGTTGGCGCAGCAAGGGTTCTACCATCATCTGTATATGAGCCAGTTCCGCGGGCAGCAAGCGTTGGCAAGCTGACAATGAAAATTTTCACCACAAAGACACCAAGCCACGAAGTTTTTATATACTGTCTTTGTGATTTATTTTCCGAGGAGGGACGAAAGATGGAAAAATGGCAGCACTGCAAACTTCAGGGGAGTCGGGTGACGTTTTTAGGGTCGGCGGGCGCATTCGAGAACAAACGCGATTTGCATCTCACCGATCGTCTGGCATTCAGTAAGCTGGAAGACGAGGGCTGGGAGCTGGTGACCGTGCTCAACGACCCTGATCCCGACGGAGATTTCATCTACTTCTTTAAACGATTTGTCCCACCAGGATTGTGATTTAGCCTGGGTTTTGGCTGGTTATGGCTAGCCTCTGCTTGGTCTATGGTAGAGGTGGATAATGCTGTGCTTGTGTCCGATGGGGTGAGAATTTCTCATTGTCGTTTCGTACTTGACACTACACCGCGCACATAAAGCGCAAAAGGAACAAAGCAGATCAGACCCATCACAAAGACTACGGCCACATCGACCAGAGAAAATGCCGCCGTGGTCAGGATTGGTTGTATCAGCAAAAAGACAATCAATCCGATGAATAGCAGGCTGGCCTGGAAGAGGAGGCTCAAACCGGTCACATAACCGAACTCTCGGCGACGCCAAAGCAATATCCCACAGAGTACCCAGGCCGGAGCTGTCAAACTGTCCGTGGCGTTGAGCGCCACTTCCGTTTCTGCCATCGGCGTCTGAACGATGAGTGCGTTACCCAGAAGGCTGATGGCCCGCAAGAAAAACAAAAGCCCCAATCCCGCCAAAATGCCCCCGGCGAGGTGCTCCGGTACGAAACCGGCTAGTTGCTGCTGTACCGTTTTCCCCTCGATGCTAGCAAGTAGCCCGATGAGCGCATATGCACTCAGCCCGACCAATGCGAGATGCAGAAGAAACGCCACATTAAATGGCATAGCAAAGACGTAGGTCAGGTAATTGTAAAGCACGAAGAAAAGGACTCCCGGCCACAAGAGTAATCCGATCAGCTTACCGCGCCACGTGAGCCACATCGAACCAAGCAGCATAGGCACTCCGATACAGACTATGGTCACATCCGTGGGCACAAAGGATTGAAGCAGATCGTCCGTCGGGTATATAACGGCGCGGGTCAAGATGCCGCCAAGGGATGCCATCGCCATCAGAATGCCGATGATGAAAGAGAGAACATAGATCGGCGTGAGACTACGTCTGAGCGGTAAACCGGTGACTAGATGTTGATTCGCGTCCATTCGCTTCGCTCCCCATAATGCAGCTTGGACTAGTTACCCAACGGGAAAGTTGAGCACAGTGCCAGTTTGCAGATGTGCCAGTGTCGTCAAAAACATTTACTCGATAGGTTGCTGCCGTCTTCACGGCACTGCAGGTAATAGGCCAGGACTGGTAGTTGCAGTGTGAATATCTTCTCGGGTTGTTCCTTCACAATCTTGCGCAACTCTGTCACCTTGATCCAGAAAATTTCTCGTACTTCTCCTATCCCCGGCCTCGGCTCTGCATCTTCCACCTGACAAACGAAGACGATGCCGACGCGTGGTATGCCCCCTTTGAGCTGTTGTTGACAGCAGAATGGCACAAAGGCAAAGCAATCATCATCTCGCGGTGCGTAGATTGCGGTCTGAACATCCGGATAGAAGCTCGTTACTCGTAGACCTGTCTCTTCCCATACCTCGCGCCGGGCTGCTTCGTAGACGTTTTCATATGATGAAATGCCGCCGGCCGGAATCTCCAACGAGCCGGAGTAGACCGGGTCCCGCTCCGGTTTCCACCGCGTTTGCAACAGGACCTCAACTTCGCCGTTGTGTTTACATTCGACGATGACCGAAACCACGGCGCCGTTGATGTTCATATCTAGTAATTGTTGCTTCGAGTTCTTCATTGCCGACTTTGTCTGCTGGAAAGCTCACTCAACAATTTGTTTTATACATTCCCAAAGGGTAGACTAACATTGCCAGAAGGATGTTGCCAACGGTGAGTACTATATGAGCAACAGGAGGATCAGTGGCGCACCATACAGCACGCTGATAAACTCTAGGAGCCAGACGAGAGTGCGGTCGAAAATCTTATGTGAATTTTCACACTTTGGGCATGTGCCGCACCGTCAAAACGGGACAGTGGGCGTATTCGATGACGCGCTCGGCCACGGCGCCGATGCGTGCCAGACGTTGTGTTCCCAATCCGCTGACGCGCCCGATGACGATGAGATCAGCGTTGACCTCCCGCGCTAGCTCTGTGATTTCTATGTAAGGGGTGCCATACCGGATGGTTTGCTCGGTGGATATGCCTTGATGAGAGGCCAAACGTGAAAGATAGTCCAGATAACGGCTAGCCGTGTCGCCGAATTCCGCGCACACTTCATCCAGCGCTTTTCTAGTTGCTCTGCAGACTTCCTCTGCGGTTTTGGCATCGATCACATAGACAAACGTGATTTTTGTCGGACACATTGAGGCGATGTGGATGGCTAACTGTCCTGCATTGATCGAAGTCTCGGAGCCGTCGGTGGGGACGATGATGTGCGAAAACGGACTTTTTCGTGCTTCCATGGCTACCTCCGTATGCTGTTTAACTGCTCATTTTACATAAACCGATAAGGTCTCGCCACATTACGTTTTTCAAACAATACACATCTTAACCGAATTCGTATGAGGTCGGTTTCCCACCTCCAATATCCCGGTAAGGTTGTTGGTACTCGCGGGTCTTTGGTCCGACGCGCGCAGTCGATGACTTGGACTTGAGCCGCTTGAGCCGGAAGATTTCTTCGCGTTCGCGTTCTTCAAGCGCGCTCTCGATAAATTTTACGATTTCCTCGTATTCGGGAATGAAGATGTATTGGAGTGCATTAACACGGCGTTGCGTCTTCTGCAACTCCCGCGCCAGCCGCCATACAGAGATCATCATTTCGGAGAGCATGGGAATTTCATCCAAAACCTGCCGGAAGCGTGCAACGGCTTCATCGAGGGCCACGGTGGTATCACCCAAACCGTAGGGTATCTCCGGCGGTTCGCCATGGGCTTCGACTGTAGGAATGACGACGCCCATGATGCTGCGCAGCTTGATCTCGACTTCGACGCTTTTGTTGACAGCGAGTGCCGTCCATTCAAGATGCTCTCGTCCCATGGAGAGCCGTGCTTCCACCAGCGCCTGGTAGGCGGTGGTCAATTTTGCCCAGACCCGGGCTTGCTGCGTCGCGGCATTGTGCGCCTGGTGAATAAGTTCGGTAGTCAGGACCTCCCGCTTTTTATCCAGGATTTCGTACCCTTGCTGCGCCAGTTTGAGCGCCTGGCGCATGCGGAGAAGATTGCTGCGGGTGGGAGCTACTTTTTGTTGCATCAGGTCGCACTTTCCCGGTAATGTTGTTCGATCTCGGTTTCTGTCACGCGGGTCAACTCTTCTCGCGGCAGCAATGCCAGCATTTTCCAGCCCAGATTGAGGGTCTCTTCGAAGGAACGATCCTCGGTGAGACTTTGACCGATGAAGTTCTGCTCGAAAGCGCGCCCAAACTTCAGGTAATCCTGATCCACCGAGGCCAACTCTTCTTCCCCAATAACCGATGCTAGCGACCGGATGTCTTGCACGTGGGCGTAGGCGGCATAGAGTTGTGCGGAGAGGTGCGCATGGTCAGCCCGTGTGCGACCCTTGCCGATGCCATCTTTCATCAGCCGGGAGAGGGAGGGTAGTACGGCGATGGGAGGGTAGATGTCCTGCTGGAAGAGTTCGCGGCTGAGCACCGTTTGTCCTTCGGTGATGTATCCGGTGAGGTCGGGGACGGGGTGGGTGATGTCGTCGTTGGGCATAGTGAGAATCGGCAATTGCGTGATCGAGCCTTCGCTCCCCTTGATGCGCCCGGTACGTTCGTAGAGCGAGGCCAAGTCGCTGTAGAGGTAGCCGGGGTAGCCCTTGCGGCTTGGCACTTCGCCCCGGATGTTGGAGATCTGGCGCAGTGCTTCGCAGTAGTTGGTCATATCGGTGAGGACGACCAACACGTGTAGGTCTTTCTCGAAAGCCAGAAACTCGGCCAGCGTGAGCGCCGCGCGCGGTGTGATGAGCCGTTCGATAGGGGGATCGTCGGCCAGATTGAGAAACATCGTGACGTGAAGCAGCGCGCCGCTGCTGGCGAACGATTCGCGGAAAAAGTCGGCAACGTCGTGTTTGATGCCCATCGCGGCAAAGACAATCGCGAACTGCTGCTGTTCTTTGCTGATGGAGGGAATATTGGCCTGGCGTACAATCTGTGCGGCCAGTTGGTTATGCGGTAGGCCGCTGCCGGAGAAGATGGGCAGCTTTTGGCCCAACACCAGGGCATTCATCCCGTCGAAGGCCGAGATACCGGTCTGGATGACGTCGCGCGGGTAGATGCGCGACGTTGGGTTGATGGGTTGCCCGTTGACGTCTGCCCAGTGGTCGCTTAAGGGCATAGGCCCACCGTCCATGGGCATGCCCAGGCCGTCAAAGGTGCGGCCTAGCATCTCCAGTGAAACCGGAATCTGCATAGAATGACCCTGGAAGCGGACGTAGGTATCATCGATAGAGAGTCCCGTTGTCCCGGAGAAAACCTCAATAACCGCCGCTTCTTCCCCTACCTCCAGAACACGCCCACGGCGTACTCTTCCACGTGCATCGGTGATCTCTACGACTTCATCGTAGCCAACGCCGCGCATGCCTTCCACGACCACAATCGGCCCTTCGACACGTGCAGCGCCTAGAATTTCCTGTTCCCCGTACTTGATGGTTGTTTCCATCACGCATACTCCCGTTCTAGTTGATCCATCTGCGTGTCCAGGTCGGTGATCACCGCGTCGATTTTGTTGGCGCTGTCGTTGGGTACACTGGTTTTCATCCGCACCAGGGTGTTGACGATGGGCAGGCCGTGAATCAAGACGATAGGACAGCCGTTGGCGATGATGGGTATGGCTCGGTCGTGAAAATGTAGAATCGCGCGCAGCATCCGTACTTGCTTCTCGATGGTGGCATAAGAATCGATTTCATCCAGAGCGTTCTGTTGTAGAATGCCCTCGCGTAGCAGGCGTGCAGTTTCGAGGATGAGACGCTGGTCATCAGGAAGGGCATCTGGCCCAACGAGTTTGACGATTTGTTGCAGGCGGCTTTCACGTTGCAGGATGTCCATCGCCTGGGTACGCAGGCGATGCCAATCATCATAGCCGTGTTCTTTCCACCAATCGACAACTTCGTCGACGTACTCGCTATAACTGTCCAGCCAGTTGATGGCTGGGAAGTGTCGTGCGGAAGCGAGTGCCTTATCTAGTGCCCAGAAGCAGCGGATGAAGCGTTTGGTATGTTGGGTGACCGGTTCAGAGAAGTCACCACCGGGAGGGCTAACCGCGCCGATGATGCTGACCGAACCTGCCGTGCCGCCCAGAGTGACCATCCGCCCTGCGCGTTCATAGAATTCCGCCAGTCGCGCCGCGAGGTAAGCGGGGTAGCCTTCTTCGGCGGGCATCTCTTCCAGCCGTCCCGAAATTTCGCGCAGCGCTTCAGCCCACCGTGAGGTCGAGTCAGCCATGATCGCGACGTGATAGCCCATATCGCGATAGTACTCGGCCAACGTGACCCCGGTGTAAATGCTGGCTTCGCGGGCGGCAACAGGCATATTCGAGGTGTTGGCGATGAGGATCGTGCGTTCCATCAGGGAGCGCCCGCTGCGGGGGTCGACCAACTCCGGGAATTCTTGTAGCACCTCGGTCATTTCGTTGCCACGCTCGCCACAACCAACATAGACGACCACGTCGGCGTCGCTCCATTTGGCGATCTGGTGTTGCGTGATTGTCTTGCCGGCTCCAAATCCACCGGGAATGGCCGCGGTGCCGCCTTTGACCATTGGAAAGAATGTGTCCAGCGCACGCTGTCCTGTGACTAGCATCTCAGTGGGCGGCAAGCGTCGCAGGTAAGGGCGTGGACGGCGCACAGGCCACCGGTTGAGCATCGTGATCTCCTGCTCACCACGCTGCATTTGCAGTTTGGCGATAGGATCCACGATGGTGTACTTGCCTTCCGGCGCGATCCAGGTGAGTTCCCCTTCCATATCTGGGGGAACCATTACCCGGTGTTCGATGATCGCGGTTTCCGGCACGGTTCCCAGAAGCGCACCGCCTTTCACATGATCACCGGTCTGGGCGCGCGGGGTAAAGTCCCATTCTTGCTTCCGGTACAGGGGTGTCGTTTTGATGCCTCGTCCGATAAAGGTGCCGCTGCGCATTTCCAACACTGGCAACGGGCGCTGGATGCCATCGAAGATGCTTGTCAGCAGCCCTGGTCCCAACTCGACGGAGAGCGGGTATCCTGTGCTAAAGACGGGCGCGCCTGGACGTAATCCTGCGGTTTCCTCGTAGACCTGGATGGTGAGGATGTCGCGTTCCAGTCCAATGACTTCGGCGATGAGGTGCTCATCGCCGACTTCGACCACTTCTAACATACCGACGTGCTGCGATCCGCGCGCGCGCACAACTGGACCGTTAACCCAAACAACCTCGGCGATCTGGGTACTCATTTGAGTCCTCATTTGAGTACTCATGCGGCATCTCCTGCGAGAATGTGAAAGACGGCGGTGCGTATGTTGTCCTGGAGGCGCGTCAACCGGGTTTCTAGCGTGTTGTCATAACGTCGGTGACCGTCTGGCGTTGTCAGCACGATGCCGGTACCCTCCTCAATTTGGGGGCCACGTTCTAGATGTACGTTGAGTTGCTGCGCCAGGTCTTCCAAGAAGGCCCCATCTAGCACATGGTTTGTGGCGGCGTCGGCCTGGACGACGAAAGCCTCACTGTCCAAGTAGGTGGCGGCCTCGCTGATCAAGCGCTGCACGATGTCTACATAATCCGGTCGCTGCGGGATCGTCGCCAGTTGTTGCCGTGCTTTGTCAAAGGCATGCTGCAACACTTGCTCTCGACGCTGGAGTTTGAGCATTTGTGCTTCTAGTTGTGCTTTGGCTGTAGCCTGGTCAAAGAGCTTCTTTACCGTTTGATGTGCTTCTTCGAGGATGCGAGCGCTTTCGGCTTCGGCCTTGATCTCCGCTTGTTTCTGGAGACTGTCGGCTTTTGCACGTGCTTCTTCCAGAATCTTCTGGATTTCTTGCTCGGCGATCTCCATAATGGCGCGTTCCAGCACCTGAACTTTGTCTTGCCCTATCATATTCGCACTCCCGTTGTCCGCCTGATTACCTCGCTAAGAGAAGGTCGATCCTCCTGGGGGCCGCCCGGGCCGGGAATTTCTACAACCAGGGGAACGGTGCTATGAGCTGCAAGGTAATCTATCCGCTGGCGCGCCATAACGGCAGCGTCTTCGGTAACCAAAATAATGCCGATACTTGTGTCATCCAAGGCTTTATCAAGAGCGTCATTCAGCATATCGGCGGTCGTGACGATCTCTCCCTGTACGCCGACAAGCGCAAATCCCCGGACAGCATCTGGGTGACCAATGACCATTAATTTCATTGGTGACTCGACTCCATAGTTCCGTTAGCTGTTCAGGATAATGAACGCGATGATCAGTCCGTAGATGGCAACACCTTCTGACAGGCCGACGAAAATCAGAGCGCGACCAAAGACTTCCGGTTTCTCTGCGATCGCGCCAATGGCCGCTGATCCGGTTGCACTCACGGCATAGCCGGCACCGGCAGAGCCAACACCGACGGCGATAGCTGCTGCCAAAGATTTATAGGGATCACCGGTACTCTCCTGTATCAGCCCAGAAGCCTCGGCAGCCTCAGGAGCCACAAGCCACACCAGTCCTGCACCCACGAGCATCAAGATGATGATGATATTGACGGTGTTCAGGCTAAAGGCCAGTTTACGAGCGGCTTTAACGCGTGGTTCCCCAAGCCGTTGAAGCATGTAGACGATGGCCGGTATAAAAGGCAACAGCCCTGCCAAGATAACGATTAAGAAAATCATCCTATACCTCCTAAAATCGTGAACTTAGAACCTATCCGAAAATTCGTCGCTGGCGCACTAGAAACGCTCGCAAGCACAATTTTCGGATAGAACCTCATCCTTCACTTTGTGATATCAGTGACAACGGTTGGTAAGGTACACCGCCACCGTAAAAGAACTTACTAAAAAGCTCATAGTATTCGAGACGCAAGGTTTGAATACTTACGATCATCCCTTCAAAACCGATGACGAACAAGTTACCCAGGATAACGACGATCCAATAGCCGAAACTGCCTTTTCCCCCAACGATTTCCGCGATGATAAAGACAACCAGGCTTAACGCGCCGTGTGCCACGGCAAATGCACCCATACGGACATAGGAAAGGGTGTTACTCAACAGGCTGATCACCGTTTCGAAAAGCTCGAACAGCGCCAGTACCGCATAAGTGCCGAAGTCCCCTTCTACCAAAGGATGATGGTTTTCTACTAGGTGCTCGAAAAGTTCGGAGAACGTCAGCCCAATGCCGGAGAGGACGAGAAGGGCAGCCAACACACCTCCCGGAACAGGGATAGCAACTCCAAATGTGTTCACTGCAATTCCTAGGGCTGACCAATAGAAAATCAAACCGGCTGCACCATTGCGGTTGAAGATCAGGTGTCCCCAATGCTTTGCCAGTGCGGCATTGATCATGTTGTAGACCATCCCCAAGCTAAGCAATGCAACCCCAACGACCACGGTAAACAGCAAAATATCCGTGATGTTATCCAGTGGACGCAGCCACACTGCTTTGAATACATCCTCAAAGCCGAACACACTGCCGTAGAGAAAACCAAAAATCGTCGCCATCCCGCCGCAAGCTGTAACGACCATCCCGATGCTTGCCAGACTCTGCAGCGCTCGGATTTTACGGCTGACGAGTAACAGCCCTACGAGTAGTAAAAGCAGCCCGTGCCCGATATCTCCAAACATAATGCCAAAAATGATGGGAAAGGTGAGCGCTAAGATCGGCGTTGGATCCAGTTCGTCGTAGTTGGGCTGGCCATACGTGGTTACCAGACCCTGGAAACCGCTAATCAACGGCGGGTTCTTTAGCGCTGCTGGGATGTGTCCGATGTCTTCCTGACGTGGTTCAAGCGTTTCGATAACGACTTTGTCACTCGCTTTGGCGATTTCCTGTTCGAGCTTGGCTCGCGATGTTGTGGGGACCCATCCGGTCACCAGGTAGGTGTGTTGCAAATGATCGTAGCTGTTGATCGTGCGGGCTAATGCCCGGGTGGCGCGCACGCGCCAGAGCAGGTGTCGCAGATGGCGAACGCGCACTTCGTGCAAGTGTGCGATAGCAGTTTCGTATTCGGTGATGTGTTCGCGCGCGCGTTCGATGCCGGCTTGCAAAGCGGCAATGGCCTCGGCTGGCGTCCCCCGGTAGTCCTCGGGCGTTATCAGCGGGTTGAGATAGGCACTGCGCGCGGCTCGATTGAGGACAGGAGCATCCCGTTGTAGACCAAAGAGCATAACTGTGGCCAAATGCCCCTCATGCCGTAATGTGACCAGAACAAAGGGCACGTGCTCAAGACTACTCTCGAGGCGTTCAACGTTGGCTATCGGTATCGATCCCAACATCACAAATGTGTAGCGCAGGTCGCGCAACGTTCCCATGTCCACGTCCAGATCAGCAATCGGCGTCAACTGGCCGACATATTGCTGCAATTGTGTCAGCCGTCGTTGCGCCGCCTCTAACTCGCGGACCGGGGTTTCTGCCTCGTGCTCAAGTCGTTCGATGTCGCGCTGGGCCACACGTGGCTCGATGATATGCGGGGTTTCGGTGGGTGTGGGACCTTCGCTGATCCTGAGTTCTTCCATCACGATAAGAATGCGCCGTTCTAGGGCAACTAAATCCGTTGTCCAGGTCTGCCATTCATCGATACTCCGAGACGGCGTTTTAAACGTTAACTGTGTACTGGGGGTGTGATGGAAGACGCCAGAAGCAGCCAGTGCCTCAGTCGCGCGCACGACTTGATGCTCGGGTATGATGAGCTCAATTTTTTCCATAGTCTGTGGCCTAAACATGTTCACCACCACTCAATGTCGATGCTCGATGCGAGAACATCAATGGGAAGTTGCGACGCATTGGCTTCAACGATAGCGGTCAAGTCCCGCAATTCATACTCGAGTAGCATAAGATAGGCTACCGGGATGCCAATATGGAAAGGATTACCAATAAACGTTTTGCGGCATAAGTCCTTAATGTGCCGGTCTAGAGCACGCTCGATCAGTGCGAGTCGGCGTTCGGGGGAAAGCTCTTCTTTGGCCTGCGTCACTCTATCTTCAAGCTCAATACGTGGGTAGATGCTTTTGATGACCTTGGTAATGTCCGCATCTTCGGCAATCGCGCGAATATCTTCATCCCGTACTTGATACCCGAAAGGCAAAGTATAGTTGATAATTTCCTGCACGGAAAGATGGTGATAAATGCGGTAGCGAATTGCCCAGAGAAGATTGTCCGCATCGATTTCTGTTCCCACCAGCCGCAGAGCCTGTTCATGATCGGTACCTGTCAGATCCTGAATAGTTTGCCACAGCTCGCGACGGTAGTCCAGGTCCAATGCAACTTCCAGAGGGAACAGATTTCTTTCCGATTCATAGCGTGCGACGGCATGGACCAAAGTGTCGTAATAGGGCGTATGGCGGATGCGCTCGATCGCACGTACGATGCTGCCGGTAGCGAGCATCCGCTGTATGTCGTCGGTGGTCAGGGTGATATAATGGAACATAGGAGACAAGAGGTGCAAAACTTCGTCCCATGAGGCTCCGGTTTCAATTCCGCGTAAGGTCGCTTTGAGGTTATCGACTTCGTAAAGCCTCCAGAGTTGAATCAACAACTGTTGCCCAGGTTCAGGTGTTATGCGGATGAGTTTTTCGTAGGCATGCGTCAGGTGCAAACGCAGTTGATAGACCGTGCGCCGTGGCGTGAGTAACTCACGATTGATTTCCAGGTAGGGGCCATAGGCCGTTTTTCCCAGTTGGGTAAGGAGCACATCGAGGTTGGGGGCCTGTATAAGAGCGCGCCGCTCTTCCGGCGTCAGCAATGTCGAATAGAGCGCCCGCGTCGTAGCATTGACGGGGGAATAAGCGACAATGACTGATTGAGCCATAGTTTATGACTGTTCTATGACGCGGGCAAGCACAAAGTCTACGGCATGGTCAAGATTCTTTGCTGCTGCGGTATCCAATCGTTGGGCGTCTGCGCCAGCTTGTGCAATAACCTGAGCATGTTCAGCTTCTGCCTTTTGTCTACCCGCCGCAATAATGCGTTCTGCTTCTCGGCGCGCTTGTTCCAGCCGATTATTCCGCAAGTTTGCAGCTGCCTTCTCAGCTTCTGCGATAAGATCCTCAGCTTGCTGTTCGGCATCGCTGTGTCGTTGTGCGGCTGCTTTTTCAATATCTAGGAGACGTGCGACGGTTTCCTGGGCCATAGTTCCTCTTCAACCTGATAATAAATAACCGCCGTCGCGTAAAACCTCGCAACCCGGCGGTGTCATTATTATAGTCCAAGTCAGCGTAAAATCAAATAAACGCTTTCTATTCACGTAAAGCAGATTTCTTGTCAGGGTCTTATTATTCTCTTTGTGTAATGTGCTTCAGGTTCCTGTTGACTCAAAATTTTGGCCTAAAGGCCGGGGTGTGAGGGGGATTTTTGTGGCGGGACAGAGCCGCGCCACAAAAATCCTCTTAAAAAGCTGTTTTAGCGACAAGATGACACACAAAAGCCTCTCTGCTCGCGAGAATGATGATACGGCCCTGGATTTCCTGTTTCTGAGTACTATGGTATAATGTTTGTGAATGGCTTCTGAATTTTTCGTTAAGCCATATTCATCACACCAAAGGAGGAAATGACAATGGGTGTACATCTATATTTGTCGATGATTCCCGAAGCATTGATCGCTTCCATGTTAACTCCTGAGGAGTTTGGTATCTACTATGCTGTGGGGAGCGAGAAGAAATCCCGCGGGCAGGCGATTTTCTTCGAGCTCGACCCCGATTTTCGTCATCCGGAATTGTCCATCGACGAGGGATTTCGTCGGTGTGTTCCTCACGAAGATGGTAGCCCCAAGAACTCGATCTACATCACCGTCTATCGCGCTCTGGAACGGGTTGCCCTCAACGCTATTCGCAAACTCTACCTGGTAACGCAGGATGGTCGCGTGCTCGGGCTGGAGGGCACGTCGGTCAATATCCCTGATGACACCGGGGGAATGCATCTCTATCAGGAAATTGCGCCGGTTAACCCACTCATCGTTAGCACGCTGGGAGCCAAGGCATTCTACGATCTGATCGTGAAAAACCCCGCCTCTCTTTTGACACTGCCAGCAGTTTGCTTTGCGGAACTGCGGCTTGGCGAGCTGGCGAGTAATCCTGAATATGGCAGCGTTGGTGACTTGCCCTATGCGAATGTCGACCATTTGCGACAATGTTTGGTCGATCTTGCCACCAAGACCAGTAATACGAAGATGGTGGACCGGCTCAGTTCGCCGGCTTTCCCCTATCGCATGCTAAAGAGCGGTATTTTTGTGGGTAATACAGAAAAATTGATGTTTTTCCCGCTCCCTTCTCAGGAAGAACTGCGGACAGAGCATTATCGCTGGTGGCGATCCGCCAATATGTAGTTTAAGAGAAGGTCTAGCTTGGCAGCGAGGATGGTATGTGCTGCCACTTAATCAGACCACGAAAGGCTCATAGCTCTCCTGTGGTTTTCTGGCGTCGATGAGGCACTGTAAGTAGAAAAACTCACAATGAGGTGCGTTCTGTCTGTGAGAAACTGTGGACATCGACACGAAACTCAGTGGAGCTTGAGCCTATTTGTGTGGCAAATTTAATCTTATATGTGGAGGTTGTGGAGGAAATGGACATTTGGCTTATCATTAGTTTGGTTTCGGGCATTATTTCAGTCGGTGTTGCCTTTGCTATGTTCAATTGGGTGAAGAAGCAAGACCCCGGGACTGAACGTGCCAGGAAAGTGGCGAAGTGGATCAAGGACGGAGCAGAATCCTATCTCAAGAAGCTCTACTCTGCCCTGGGGCTACTCGCTGTTGGTCTGGCCGTTATTCTTGCCATCGTCTTCGGTATAAAAGAGGGCTTTGGTTACGGTGCAGGAATGGCAGTGTCCTTCGTTGGGGGCGCGATTTGCTCCGCCATTGCTGGCTATATGGGCATGATGATCGCTGTCGAGGCGAATGTTCGCAGCGCGACCGCTGCTGAAAAGGGCCTCAATCCAGCCTTCAACGTGGCCTTCAAGGCTGGCTCCGTGATGGGGCTGGCAATGGTTGGGCTGGCGATCCTGGGTATGACTGTCGTTTACTGGATCAGCGGAACGCCACAGATGGTGCTGGGCTTCAGTTTCGGCGCTTCAACGCTGGCCCTGCTGGCAAAGGCCGGTGGCGGCATCTACACCAAGACCGCTGACATTGCGGCTGACCTGGTGGGTAAGGTTGAGATCGGTATCCCCGAGGACGATCCTCGTAACCCCGCCGTCGTGGCGGACAACGTGGGCGATAACGTGGGTGATGTTGCCGGTATGGGTGCGGATATTTTCGACAGCTACGTCGCCAGTGCGGTTGCGGCGATGTTGCTTGGTGCGACCCTGTCGTTGGCAGCGGACGAAGTGACCAAATATACGGTTCTGCCGTTGATTCTGTGTATGTTGGGTAGTTTTGCTTCGCTCATCGGGCTGCAATTCGTGCAGGTTAAGGAAGATGGCAAGCCCGGCAAATCCCTCAATAACGGCACAATTTACACCTGCGTTATCTTTGGCGTGATGGTCGTTGCTGTCTTGTTGCTGGGGGGGTTCGATGCAGCCGCTATGTGGGCCACCTTGGCCGGTCTGATTACTGGTGTTATCATTGGCTTCACGTCTGACTTCTTCACCGGTGACGACCGCCCGCCCGTTGTCGAGACAGCCAAAGTCTCCGGCTCCGGTGCCGCGATCACCATCATCACCGGCTTCAGCTACGGGTTGATCAGCATTGTTCCCACGGTCATCGGTATCGTCGTGGCGATGTTGATTGCCTACTTCGTAGGTGATGCTTCCGATGTGATCACCGGCGTCTATGGCGTCGGTTTGAGCGCGGTGGGTATGTTGGCGATCAGTGGGATGATTGTCTCTTCAGATGCTTATGGGCCTATCGTCGATAACGCTCGTGGCATCGCCGAAATGGCTGGGATGTCGGAAGAAGTTGTGCGCGTTGCCGACGTGATGGACGCTGCGGGCAACACCGCGAAAGCCATCACCAAGGGCTTCGCCATCAGCGCAGCAGCTTTGACAGTTTTGGCGTTGTTTGCTGCTTACGTTTCGGAAATGGCCGTCGCAGGGATCAGTGTTAAATTGAGCCTGACAGATCCGATGGTCATCGCCGGTATGTTCCTGGGCGCGATGACGCCGCCGCTGTTCAGCGCGCTGGTGATGCTCTCCGTGACACACAATGCCTTCGATCTGATCGAGGAAATTCGCCGTCAATTCCGCGCCGACCCCGGCATCCTGGCAGGTACGGTGGAACCTGATTATGTGAAGTGTGTTTCGCTGGCTTCGGAAAATGCGCTCACCTCGCTGATTCTCCCGGCGGCACTGGCAGTGGTTTTCCCGCTGGCTATCGGCTTTCTTATGGGTCCGGAGGCGCTGGGCGCTTTCCTCGGCGGCGCAATCATCACTGGCATCCTCTTCGCGCTGTTGATGGCGAACGCAGGCGGTCTGTGGGACAACGCCAAGAAGTACATCGAGAGTGGCTTCTTCGGCGGCAAGGGATCTGAGGCACACAAGGCCGGTGTCGTGGGTGATACCGTTGGTGACCCCTTCAAAGACACCGCCGGTCCGTCCCTGAACACGTTGATCACGGTGATGGCGCTTGTTTCTTCGCTCTTTACGCCCATCATCGCGGTGTTCCATCTCTTCGGCGGCTAAAGATACGGCAATAGGATTCACACAGGAGCTGGCAAACCTTTTGCCAGCTCCTGTTTTTGCGCTTAAAGCCACCCTTCGCGGTAGCCCGTCTCGTACATCGCGACGATGTTTTCCGGTGGGCTGATTGCCTGAATGTTGTGGCATGGCGCGATGACGTAGCCGCCGCCTGCGCCCAAGATGGCGATGTTGGTCTTTACCTCCTCAACCACGTCATCCACGCTGCCGAAGGCTAACGTTTGCTGGTTATCCATCCCACCGTGGAAGATGATCTGGTCACCAAAATCTCGCTTCAGCCCCTCGCGTTCCATACCTTTGCAGCGCCACTGGATGGGATTGAGTACGTCCATTCCGATGTCGATTAGGTCGGGGATTACCGGCCGTATCGCACCATCGCTATGGGTGAAGACGACCCCGCCGCCCTCGTGGACCA
>JBJYXQ010000546.1:17651-23412 GCA_046260035.1 Anaerolineae bacterium | reverse complement strand
TGCTCACGCAACGCGGTGATGGCATCCTTCGTATAACTGTATACTGCTGCCTCGAGTTGATCATAGTCAAAATCCCACCACGCGAGGGGTTTGTACTGCTTCCCGGGATCGGCCCACGTGTCGGAATAATGGAAGTCCAGCAGGAATCCCATCCTTGCCTGCTGAATCCGCATCGCCATCCCTTTGACCTTCTCCAGGTTGTTGTAGCCATTGACGGGCGTGTGCCACAATTTTAGACGAACATAGTTGACGCCATGGTCAGCTAAAATCTGGAAGATGTCCTGCGCCTGCCCAGCCTCATCGTAAAAAACCCCGCCTTTGTCTTCCACCCGGGGCAAACTCGATATGTCCACGCCCCTGATCTCCACAGCAGAGACAGGCAGCACAACTGTAGGCTCTGAAGTCACCATTTCCACCTCCTCCGTTGGCGTTTGAACCGGGACGGGCGTCACGGTCGTGGGCTCTGAAGATACCATATCCACCTGCTCCGTTTGTTCTTGAACGGCAACAGGCGAGCAGCCGACGACGCCAAAAGCAATAACAAGCACGACGGCTAACAATAATCCTGTGATTTTCCCTGATACATTCATCGTCTTTACCGCTGTTGCTCAAGTCCCTAAAATGCCGACTCTGACTATAAGACTAACGACTATGCGACTATTTTTCAGAAGCAGCAATATACATCCCTAAAAAAATTATAGCATCGAATTGACAATTCAACATCCGTCTCTACAATGCGCCTTATGATCACCATCCGCCCCGCAACCCTGGCTGACGCCACCGCGATAAGCGCCGTCCACTGCAGCACTGTGGACGAATGGCGCGATCCATACACCCGCCAACCGGCGGACGAAGCGACGTTGGACCTCTTCGGACGTTGGTACAACGGCGGCGACTGGATGAGTGGCGAAACGTGCGCAATCCACCTCAACGGACTGCTGCTGGACGGTCACCTGCCGCTCGTCGCTGAAACAGATGGTGACGGCGTCAGCACTGACGACAGCGTCATTGTCGGCGAGGCGGAGTACTATGTCAACCGCGAACCCGCCCCCTTTGGGCCGTACCTGCACCTGTCGGTGCTCTATATCCACCGCGATTGGCAAGGGCAGGGCGTGGGACGAGCATTGATTGCAGCGGGCGTAGAGCACGCGCGTACACTCGGCTGTCACGCATTGACGACCCAACCGGAATCGGAGATGACCGGTTTCTACCGGCGCGTTGGCTTCGAACTGTGGCGACGGGCCAAGGAGATGCAGACTGTGACCCAGACTGCTACACAGCAGTCTGCAACTAACAAAAGTTCCCTGAACCTCGTCCAGCTATCCCAGGATGACAGGCCCTCGGAGCATCTGGCGCTACGCATCGGGCGATACCAGTGCGGGGTGCAGGGTTGGGAAACGCTATGGCCTTCACTGGCGCTCGCCGAAGTCACGGCGCTGCGCCGCGGTGTGTGGCGCGGGGAACTAGATGGCGTGCCGGTGGTACTGGGATTGCGTGAGCAATTCCGCAACCCGACGCAGGCCGACGGCTATGCTTGGCTGCCGCCCTCCGCTCCATTGACGCCCGTGGTCAATGCACTACGCGACTTGGGTGCCAGCGAGGGCTACAGCGCCGTCGATCTGCTGCTTCCGGAAGACGCCCTACCAGAACTGAGAACGACGTTCAAGTTAGATTACCAAACCACCGTCGACCTCTGGAAAAAAGAAACCTGACGGGCAAAACCCGTCAGGTTGATGATGCGTTCGATCTGTTGAAACTTACTTCGCGTACTCCACCGCCCGCGTTTCGCGGATAACGGTGACTTTGATCTGCCCCGGATACTCCATCGTATCCTCAATCTTGCCCGCCACATCGCGGGAGAGGCGCAGGGCTGCCAGATCATCCACGTCGCCAGGTCGGACGACGATACGCACCTCACGCCCGGCCTGAATCGCGTAGGCTTCTTCAACACCGTTAAAGGAGCGTGCGATATCCTCCAACGCGCGAATGCGCTTGATGTAGTGCTCGAGGCTCTCGCGCCGCGCGCCAGGTCGTGCACCGGAGATCGCGTCGGCGGTCTCCACAATGATGGCTTCAAGGCTCTGCTGCTCGGCCTCGTGGTGATGCGCTTCAATCGTGTTGACGACGGCCGGTGGCACACCATAACGCGTCGCCAGGTCCGCACCGATGGCCGCGTGCGTACCCTCGATCTCGAAGTCCACGGCCTTGCCGATGTCGTGCAACAGGCCGCCCAAACGCGCCACCTCAGCGTTCGCGCCCAATTCGGCCGCCAGGAGACTGGCAAGTTTCGCGGTTTCTACCGCGTGCGACAACTGATTCTGCCCGTAACTAGTGCGGAAGTACAAACGCCCCAAGAGCTTCATCATCTCAGGATGCAGAGTGGGCACTTCGGCCTCATAAACCGCTTGCTCAGCCTGCTCTTTCATAATTTGATCGACCTCTTCGTGGGCCTTTTCCAGCAGCTTTTCGATGCGCGCCGGGTGAATGCGTCCATCGGCGACCAGACGGTGCATCGCACGCGCTGCCACTTCACGCAAGACGGGGTTGAAAGATGAAATCGTGATCACTTCGGGGCTATCATCGACGATAACATCGACGCCCGCTTTCTGCTCAAAAACGCGGATGTTGCGTCCACCGCGCCCAATGATGCGGCCTTTGAGCTCGTCGCTGGGGATTTCCAGCGTTTTGGTCGTCAATTCAGCAACCTGCTCTGTGGCAATGCGCTGTACGACCACGGTCACGATTTCGCGAGCGCGACGTTCGGCCTCCTCGTGCGCGCGCAACTCCTCTTCACGAATCACGCGGGCCATATCCTGGCGGGTCTCTTCAGCTACCCGTTCCAGAAGCACCTCACGCGCTTCCTCTGAGGAAAGATTCGCCACGCGCTCCAGTACCTCACGCTGCTCCTGCTCCAGCTTCTCCAGTTCGTTCCAACGCTTGTCCAGCGCACTCTGGCGCTTGTTGAGCAATTGCTCGCGCTTGTCGATACGTTCCTGCCGCGCATCCAACTGATCGCGACGGGATTGTAATCGCTCTTCCTCACGGCGCAGTTTCTCGCTGCGCCGGTCCATCTCTGCCTCAAGCTCGGTGCGCAGCTTGAGCGCCTCGTCCTTCGCATTGAGCACCGTATCGCGCGCTTGCTTCTCGGCTTCTTCCAAAAGCCGGGCGCGCATGGCCTCCAGGTTACCCATTTCTTTCTGGTAATTTACCTGGCGCACTCTGTAGCCGACAAAGCCGCCTACAGCCAACCCAAGGAGCAACAAAACTATTCCAATTACCCAGTCCATGTCCAGTGTTCCTCGCTTTCTTCGGTATCAAGTTGGAAGAAGGGCTGTGTAGCGAGAACTTCCCGGATGATGTCCGTCGAGAATCCACGCCGCATCAGGCGATCCCATAGACGGCGGCGAGCAACCTCGGGGGCTAAATGCGCCAGACGACGAGCTTGCTCCTCCGCGACGTGCTGCGCAGCAGCGCCCTCATCGTATTCGGCCAAAGCTGTTTCGATCACGCCTGACGCAACGCCCTTCTGACGCAGTTCATGCACCAACATCCGTTTGCCTCGGGGACGAAATCGGGCACGATTGTCCACCCAATAGCGCGCAAAAGCCTCATCATCCACCAGGCCAACCTCTCGTAGACGATACAACACTTCGTCGACCGTCGCCTCGGTAAAATCACTTTTCAGCAAGTGACTTTGCAGTTCAGCCTCGCTACGTGGACGGTAGGAGAGATAGTTCAACGCCTTTTCACGCGCGCGTTCTACTTCGTCAGCCAGGCGCAACGCCACAATCTCGTCATCCGTGAGAGCCATCCCCACGCGCAAGTTCGCAGCGACCAGCGCAGCTAACCCAAAGGCAAATACACCATCCAGATAAACGTTAACCCGGTCCCTAGAACGCTTTTGTGGTTCCAGCGCCGTGATACTTCCAGCCATTTGCCCTTCCATAAAACAAAAAAACGGCTATGGCAGAAAACGCCATAGCCGCCTAATAGGCTAAGCGAATACGAGACGGGCATGCTTCCAAGCAACGGCAACCCTCAAGGGTGACTTACAAGATCATCCGTGCTTTTCAGCCTACCGTCTCCGACAATATTCCCCAAAAAAGAACCTTAGGAAGCCAACGCTTCCCACTTGGGATCCTAGCCACGGCGAAACTACAACGTATCTACCGTCAGGGCGTACGATCCGCCCCATAAGCTGCTGGCGAAAAAAATCATCGCCGATCCCGGAATCACATCCGGGGTGTAACACTTCATTCCAGTTTACACAACGCATCCTGAAGATGCGATAAGACAACCTCATCTATCCATTTTACCAGAATTCTGAGAATAGGGAAATGGTTATCATTTATATGAGCGATCCGCGCGCAGAGCTGCGACGAACAACAACGAGGAAAGCCGGTTGAGATAGGCCAGGTTCGGCGCATCGATGCCTGGTTCGGCCTCGGCGAGGGCTACAACGCAACGTTCCGCGCGGCGGACCGCAGTGCGCGCCACGTGCAGGGTCGCGCCGGGCAGCGAATCGCCGGGCAGCACGAATACGCGTAACGGCGGCAGCTCTGCTTCGAGATCAGCAATGCACGCTTCCAACCACGCTAGAGCATCTGTACCAGGACCGGGATACCGCTCACGGGCATCCGGCGTCGCCGAGAGATGCGCCATTAACTGGACGAAGTGCTCCTGCACAGTGCGCAACGTTGCCTTGAGCTCGGTATCGTCTACTGTCGCACGTGCCATGCCAATAGCGGACGTGGCCTCATCCACCACACCAACGGTCTCCAACAGCAGACTGCTCTTGGAAATCCGTGCATCCCCGCCCAACCGAACCGTATCGCCGTGATCGCCTTTAGCTGTGAAGAATCTGGAATGCGTCATCGTGGTAACCTCCGATCAATCACCGAAATGGTAGTATACTTTCCACAAAATACCAACCGTCTTTTACCGCCGAGAGCGCAAAGTCCGCAGCGGTGAAAATGCTCAAAACAGGAGCACAATTTATGCATTTCTATATCCGCGATAACTATCTCTATTGCGAAGAAATCAAAATCAAAGACATCCAGGACACAGTCCAGGACAGCCCATTTTATCTCTACAGCGCTTCACAACTCCGAGTAAACGTCGCCGCCTACACCGAAGCCCTCAGCAGCCTGCCGGCACGGGTCTCCTACGCGGTCAAGGCCAACGGAAACCTCACGCTTCTCAAAATCCTGCGCGATCTCGGTTGCGGTGCGACGTTGGTGAGCGGTAACGAGTTGCGACTGGCGCTGCTCGCTGGATTCCCTCCGGGAGATATGATCCTCAACGGCAATGGCAAACAGCGCGATGAGCTGGCCCTCGCGGCACAGCATGGGGTGATGATCAACATCGACAGCGAATTCGACCTGGAACACATCGCGCAGGCCGCACACGATGCAGACAAACCCGTAGACGTGCTGCTGCGCGTCAATCCGGACTTGCAGCCCGACGTCCACCCCTACGTCGCCACAGGAATGCGCGATTCCAAGTTTGGCGTCCGTGCCGAACGCGTTGCGTGGCTCCTCGAACGGCTCAAGCGCACGCCGCGCCTGCATCTGGTCGGCCTGCACTGCCATCTCGGTTCGACAATCAAGGATGTGCAGGTCTTCCGCGATGCGGCAATCCTACTAAGCGATCTGAGCACCAGCATACGCCAACAAGGATTCGATCTGCGCTACCTGAACCTGGGCGGCGGTCTGGGCATCGATTATGAACGCGCGGGTGAGACACCCACGCCACGCGAGTT
>JBJYXQ010000546.1:13770-17551 GCA_046260035.1 Anaerolineae bacterium | reverse complement strand
CCCGCCCGTGAAGCGATTATCGAACCGGGCCGGCTTATCCCCCGCATTGACGTTCCCGAACATTGCGTCATCTGCTTTTTCCAAGACGTGCTTAACGGGCTGGTGGAATCGGGACGCGCCAAACACATCATCGATGGAAAATCGGAGATAGGCCCTCACCCACTCTATGAGATCGACGTGGACGGGCGCCGTGTGGCGTTCTTCCATCCCGGCATAGGCGCCCCACTGGCAGCCGCGCTACTAGAGGAGACGATTGCGCGCGGCTGTCACACGTTCATCGCCTGTGGGGCCGCCGGTGTGCTGAACAGCGATATCGCCGTCGGGCACATCGTCGTCCCCAATGCAGCGGTGCGCGACGAGGGCGTCTCGTACCATTACCTCCCGCCATCCCGCGAAGCCTACCCTTCCCCACAAGCTATCGCCGCCATCGAGCGCGTACTTGAACGCCACAAGCTGCCCTACGTCGTGGGGAAAACGTGGACAACCGACGCCTTCTACCGCGAGACGCCCGAAAAGGTGAGCCTGCGCCGAGAAGAAGGTTGTCTGACGGTGGAGATGGAAGCCGCCGCGTTTTTCGCCGTGGCTCACTTCCGCGACGTCGCCTTCGGGCAACTGCTTTACGGCGGCGATGATCTCGGAGGCGAGGCGTGGGATCACCGCGACTGGGTTAGTCGCAGTTCGGTGCGGGAGAAGCTATTCTGGTTGGCAGCAGAAGCCTGCCTGGAGGTTGGGGAATGAAAAACATCTGCGTTTACTGTTCATCCAGCGACGCCGTCGCACCCATCTACCTGGAAGCTGCACGTACGTTAGGCGCGCAGATCGCCGCGCGGGGTGACACGCTCATCTACGGCGGCGCGAATCTCGGTTTGATGGGTGAACTCGCGCGGGCAGTTCATGCTGGCGGTGGGCGCGTCGTCGGCGTGATCCCGCAGGCCTTGCAGGCGCGCGGTATCGCCTACGCCACTGCTGACGAGGTCATCATCACCCAGGATTTACGCGAGCGCAAAGCGACGATGGAAGCGCGCGCCGACGCCTTCATTGCTCTACCCGGCGGCATCGGCACGTTGGAAGAGCTGCTGGAGGTCCTCACGCTGCGCCAACTGCAAGCACATACCAAGCCTATCGTCCTGTTAAACACGGCGAACTACTACGCGCCGTTATTTGCGCTCTTCGCCCACCTCTATCGCGAGCACTTCGCCAAGCCCTTCGAGAACCTGTATCACATCGCAGACGACGTTGGTAGCATCTTCGACTATCTGGACACCTATCAACCGTTCCTTGCACCGAGCAAATGGTTCGCGCTGGAGGAAAAATGATCAAAAGAGGCGGATTTTATGGCGGGGCAAAGTAACGCACAAGTGCCCCTTGACCCACGAGATAGAAAACAACGTATACAAGAACAGCTCCCGACTTGATCAAGTCGGGAGCTGTGTCGATAAATCGATACCCCGGAGAGGACTCGAACCTCTAACCTTGTGCTTAGAAGGCACTTGCTCTGTCCACTTGAGCCACCGGGGCGAATAGATGTGCGAGAAGACACTCAGCAAGCTATTGTAATGGTCCGCGCGACCGGCTAGTCAATCACCGGGCGCAAGCCCTTGCGCACGATTCTGCCCGAAAGCACCCGCAGCACTTGCTCAGAAGTATGTCCCACCAAAGGCGCTAACGCACGGGGCGTGAGGGGATGGTTGCCATTGCTCAGGAACACACGAAAGATCGCTTCGAGCAAGGTTGGTGCTTGCATAACGTAACCTGGGTCCTTACTGCAGCGCGTGGCGATCAGGTATTGCAGGCCCTCAACCTGCCGCACCTCGCCGGTTTCCCAGTCGATCAAGTCAATCTTATCCTCGAGACTCTGCCCGGAGTAGACCTCGCGCAATTCCGGCGAGAGATGCTGCAACAACTGCACATTCAAGTCAAGGCCCTGCTCCGCCCACCAATTGTAGTCAATGTGGAATGGTGTATCCAATGTCGGCTTGATAAAACGCGCCAAAGCAGGAACAGGGGGTAGTGTCGGCATTAACTCTCTCCTCGATAAGCCCAATAATTGTCCCCCAACGACACGTACCGCGACGACGTCGCCAAAACGGCGAGCATCGGCGCAGGGGGGACGCGCCGCAACAGGTTAAGAACACTGTACAGCGTCATCGCGTGGACGGCGCGCTGTAAACTCAATCCGGCCAGACCATTGAAAATCTGCTCTAGCAGAGCTTCAAGCGAAACCCGCTGAAGCTGCTGCGCTAGCGCACCTATCGCATCGGGGTCGGGCACGGCAACCGTCGCCAATTCATCAAACTCACACATCACGGGGATACGCGTGACCTCGAACAGCACTTGCTCACTTTCCGTCGTCACGGTGCGCAGCCACTCGCGGCGTCGCGCGCGGGCCGCGCGCAGACTCACCTGGATGACACCCGGCTCGTCAGTTCGCTCGAGATCGACGTACACCCCCGTGCTTGCTCCGTGCTTTTCGTACCATTCGTCTAACCCGAAAACGTAACGACCACTACGCACAACCCAACCGGGGAAAGTCTCCTCGGTCATCCCATCCATAAATGTGAAGCGGATGCGGTCGGTCACCCGCGCGGTGGGGAAAAGTTGCGCCACCCGCGGCGACAACGGCAGCGTGCCGCTGCGCCAGTGTGGATAAGTTAGCACCACCGTCACCTCATCAGCCGGCGGGACGGTATACTGAATATCCGACCACTCGTCGTCAATCTGGGTCTCCAACGCCAACATCGTCTCATCCAGCAGACTCCGGTTGTAGGGAATGGGCATGTAACGCAGTGGCTGCGGCACTTCGAGCACACCCTGCGGCTCCATCTGCCGGAGATACCACAACGCATATCCCGCAGGCCCTACCTCATCAAAACGCCGGTCGTGTAACAAGGCGTACTCGAGGGAGAAAAGCTGCAAAGGTTCCGAGATCTCTGCTGGAACTTCCATTTCAACAAGCAATTCCTTCGTGAGCAACGGACCGCCACTTGCCATATCCAATAAGGCCTCGGCAATGTTCAACTGCCCGGCTGGCATCTCCATCACTAAATCGCGCAGGAACCACTGATCCCCCACGCTAAGGAACTGCACATTTTTCTCCAATGCAGAACGCAGCGCCGCCTTGATCTTTTTTCCATGAAGTTCATAGATCTCATCCGGAGCCACATTCTTGGATGGTAGATAGGTCGCCTGGTTCAATGGATGATCTTGCGTCAACTCCGCTGTGAACTCACGCTCAGAGCCACTTTCCATGCGCACTTTGATCACGGAGAACGCGTCGTACTCAGGATTGTGTCCGGGTCGCACTCCAATCACTTCACCTAGAATGTTATTTAAGTGAGGGAAAATGACCTTTTCGCCGACGGTGTAGCTGTCTCCGGGACGATAGATGCTGCCTTGCGCCAAGGTTTCCTCAATCAACGCCACCATCTGGTGGTGACGCGCCCGGATGACCTCTTGCGCTAACTGATCGATGGTTTGAGGACGCTCCGACTCGACAAGGAAATTGGTGATATGTTCCAGATCATTGGGTAAGACGGAGAACTGCTCCCAGTATTGGTCATTCTGCACGGTACTACTCATACACCTCTCGATTCCTGTATGCTGACTGTAAAAACGTTTTAGATTATACCAGGAATACAAGGGATTGACAAATATACTATTTTAACGAAACTATCTACGGATTTTGGATTTACGATTTTGGACTACCCTAATTATGGAGGGAAGGCTATGGCGCCAAAGGAAAAGCGAGCCGGATTGGTGACGGTCTATGTTGCACAAGGAA
>JBJYXQ010000546.1:0-13670 GCA_046260035.1 Anaerolineae bacterium | reverse complement strand
ATGGCGCCAAAGGAAAAGCGAGCCGGATTGGTGACGGTCTATGTTGCACAAGGAATGCTGCGCGCCATGGTCGTGCGCGGCGCACTGGAAACCGCCGGGATTCCAGTCATCCTCACTTACGAGTCGGTGGGGCCGGTGATCGGGCTAACCGTAGACGGCATTGGGCGAGTCGAAGTGCGTGTCCCGCTAGAGTGGGAAGCCGAAGCGCGGGACTTGCTCGATGCGCAACCGCGCACGGGCGAGATATTTAGCGTTCCAGAGAATAGCGAAGCAGATGACTGAATTTATCACCATTGTCGGTGGTGGGCTTGCCGGAAGCGAGGCGGCCTGGCAAGTTGCCTGCCGCGACATCCCCGTGCGGCTGTACGAGATGCGGCCGTGCACTTCCACTCCCGCGCATACCGGTGATTCCCTCGCCGAACTGGTGTGCTCCAATTCGTTAGGATCTGATTTGTCAAACCGCGCACCGGGACTCCTCAAGGCGGAACTCCGCCAGCTTGGCTCGCTGCTCATTGCGGTTGCCGATGAACGACGTGTTCCGGCGGGCAGTGCGCTCGCGGTGGATCGGGAAGGCTTCGCGGCTGAAGTCACACGGCGTATCGTGGCCCATCCACGCATCACCCTCATCCGACAGGAGGTGACGGCACTACCCGAAGGCCTGGCGATCATCGCCAGCGGCCCCCTCACGGCAGACCGGCTTGCGTCCGCTATCCGCGAGTACACAGGCAGCGCTGCACTCGCCTTCTATGACGCCATCGCCCCCATTGTCGAGGTCGACTCCATCAACTTCGACATCGCCTTCCGCGCCTCACGCTATGGCAGGGGTGAATCTGACGATGGTGCGGAACAGGGCGACTACATCAACTGCCCGATGAACGAGGAGGAGTACAATCGTTTTGTCGCCGCCTTACTCAGTGCAGAACGCATCACCTTGCGCGATTTTGAGCAAGACGACCCGCATTTCTTCGAGGCGTGTCTGCCGGTCGAAGTGCTGGCTGCACGCGGACCACAAGCATTGGCGTTCGGACCGTTGCGTCCCATCGGGTTGCGCGATCCGCGCACCGGGCAACGCCCCTACGCCGTCGTTCAACTGCGGCAAGACAACGCGGCCGCCACGCTCTACAATCTGGTCGGTTTCCAGACCAACCTCAAGTACGGTGAGCAGGAGCGCGTTCTCCACCTCATCCCCGGCCTGGAAAACGCGCGCTTTGTGCGCCACGGCTCGATGCATCGCAACACGTATCTCAACGCGCCGGCGCTTCTGCGGCCCACACTCCAAATGCAGACGCCGGGGCGGCCCGATCTGTTCTTCGCCGGGCAGATTGCCGGGTTGGAGGGCTACGCGGGGAACATTGCCGGGGGATGGTTAGCCGGGGTGAACATAGCGCGGCTGGCACATGGGCTTCCTTTGCTCACACTCCCGCCAGACACAATGATCGGCGCGCTGATGCACTACATCACACACGCCGATCCCGACACATTCCAACCGATGAAGGCCAATTTCGGCCTGATGCCGCCACTCGAAAAGCGCATACGGGGAAAACGTGCACGCGGGGCAGCCCACGCCGAACGTGCGCTGGTCAGCCTAGAGCAGTGGATCGAAGAGCACCGACCGCTTTAGGATTCCGGACGCTCGCCCAACGTCACCGGCAGCGTTAATTCCTCGTTATCGCGCAACACCGTGACCTGGATGGTCTCTCCAGGAGCAGTGTTGGTCTCCAGGTAGGCGATCAACCTGCTGGGGCTGGTGATGGCAACATCATCAATCGCCACAATAGTATCGCCGCCGACCAAAATGGGTCCATACGGCGTATCAACACTGCGGTCGCCACCCCGTAATCCAGCTTCGGCTGCTGGCATACCCGGCTCCACACCCAGGATGAGTACCCCGCGGTCAGGGACGTCGACGTCCAGTTCTGCGAAAGAGGCCTGCAATTGCTGGCTCAAGCTGACGGGGAAGAAGCGTACGCCCATCCACGAGTGTCGATAACGTCCTTCACTGATGAGTGCAGGCACAACACGTCTCACGGTATTGGCTGGGATTGCAAACCCGATACCAGCATTTGCCTGGCTCGGGCTGACGATTTGCGCGTTCACGCCGATGATCTGCCCCTGCAGATCAAGCAATGGACCGCCAGAGTTGCCGGGATTGATAGCTGCGTCCGTTTGGATAGCCTCGCCAATGTAGCGCCCGTCGGGGCTTTCGATAACGCGCCCCAGGCTGCTGATAACGCCAAACGTCACCGTCTGATCCAGGCCGAAGGGGTTGCCAATCGCCACCACAAACTGGCCCACGCGGATGTCTGTAGAATCAGCTAAGGGAACAGGACGTAGCGGATAGTTACCGGCGTCGATTTCGATAACGGCCAGGTCATACGTGGGGTCTGAACCGATGACGGTTCCGGTGAAGGTAACGCCATCAGCAAACGTGACCTGAATCTTATCGGCATTCTCGATCACGTGATAGTTGGTCACAATGCGTCCCTGCGTATCGTAGACAAAGCCGGAGCCGCTGCCCTCGCTGGGAATGGCGTTGAAGAAGTAATCATAGTCAACAGAAGTCACAGAGATGTTGACGACTGCATTGCCGACCATGGCGTAGACTGCCTCAACCTGTGTCTCCAACTGCCGGATGGAGCCATCCGGCGGTTCGACAATCCATGGGGTCCGTGTCGGCGATATAGGAACAGTAGCCTCTGCAGGAGGGGTTGCTGCGGGCGGGGTCCATGTCTGCAAAGCAAGACAGCCAAACGATGTCGCCAGCAGTGATAAAACACTTAACAAGATATACAGTTTTCGTTTCATTGTTTCTCCTGTACTGGGGGAGCAAGGACAGGGATTGGGAATCAGGTAGAAGCTACCTGATTCCCAATCTCTAGTCCTAAATCCTTTTTTCACGGCACCAGGAAAACCGGGCAACGCGCGTAGTGCAGCACCTCGGTGCTGACGTCACCCAACAAAATATCAGTCACGTTGGATGGCCCGCGCGTCCCCAGAACGATCAACGATGCCTTCTCGTCCTGCGCCGTCTCCAGAATGATCTTGGCCGGAGCGCCCGCCTGGATGATACCCACTGCCGAAATGCCGGCTTTCTGGAGATGCTCAACCGTATCGTTGACCACTTCCTGCGCCACCGCTTCCAACTGCTGTAACAACAGCTCGTAGCCCTGCGTTGCCAGATAGCGCTCCGGCGGTTGGTAGACGTGCAAGACGACCACTTCGGCGCTCTCCGTCCGTGCGATGTGCTCCAGATACAGCAATGCGCGTTCCGCAGCCGGCGTCGCATTATGCGCAAAGAGTATTCGTCTAAACATTATATTATCCCTCCAATTAAGTAGTCAGGTAGTCATTAGTCTGATAGTTGGGTCAAGACTATGCGCTGGAGTGCAGAGTACGTAATTGCTCAAACAACTCACGTTCCTGCGCTGTAAGCTGCGCGGGTAGTTTGACCTCTGCCACGGCGTATAAATCGCCCCGTTCTTTCGGTCGGTTCAAAACAGGCATGCCCTTTCCACGTAGGCGGAACTTGGCACCGTTCTGCGTCTCGGAAGGGATGCGCAGCATAACCGAACGACCGCCAGGCGTAGGTACAGCGATCTCGCCACCCAAGATAGCCGTGTATAGATCCAATGACACAACGGTCTCTAGATCTTCGCCGTGCCGTTGGAACTGGGCGTGCGGCAAGACTTCAATATGCAGGAACAGGTCGCCTGCCGGGCCGCCGCCCGGACCGGGTGCGCCCTTTCCTGCAACGCGAACACGCGTGCCAGTATCCGCACCGGCTGGAATATCGACCTCGATGCGTTGGTTGCCAATTTGCAGAATGCGGGATGTACCCCGGTAGGCTTCATCCAGGGTGATCTCCACCGGTTGCTCGTAATCCTGGCCGCGCCGCGGACGCTGTTGTCGCGCCCGCCCACCGCCAAATAGGTCGCCGTAGCCAGCGCCACCAGCGCCGCCACCGCCGAAAAGCTGTTGGAAGAAATCCGAAAACGGGCTATCCTGCCCAAACAGATCGCCGATGTCCCTGGTGGTGTAGCGGTACTGGCCGGGTTGGCCGCCTGCGCCAGACCATTGTTGCCAAAAGTCATCGGGTCGCCCACCGCCTTGTTGGAACGTTTTGTACTCACTGCCGAACTGGTCGTATAGCTTGCGCTTTTCGGGGTCAGAGAGCACCTCGTAGGCCTCGTTGAGTTCTTTGAACTTCTCTTCTGCCGATTTATCACCAGGATTCATATCTGGGTGATACTTGCGCGCCAGCTTGCGATAGGCATTTTTGACGTCCTTCTCACTCGCGTTTTTAGGAACGCCTAAAACACTATAATAATCCTTATACTCCATACCACTTCCTCCCCGTACGGTTTAGCGTTTGGCAACAACCACCCGCGCCGGCCGGAGTATCTGCTTTCCCATACGATACCCCTTCTGTTCTTCATCGATGACCAGCATCTCCTCGCGTTGACCACCTACAGCGGGGATCATCGCGATGGCATCATGCAGCAGCGGATCGAACGGCTTGCCCACCGCATCAATCGCTTCGACACCTTCGAGGCGTAGTAGCTTCAGAAATTCATCGTATGCGACTTTGACGCTTTGATGATAGGGATCGTCCGGTCGCAGATGCGCGACACTCCTTTCCAGGTTGTCTGCTACAGTGAGAAAAGCTGCCAGTAAGCGCTTTCGTTCCGCCGCAATCTGCTCTTCGGCGAGACGCTGCTGGCGTTTACGATAATTATCCATCTCGGCACGCAGTCGCAGTGCCATGTCGCGCCAATCCACCGCCTCTTTAGAATCCTCTGAAGCGGCCGCTTCAGAGGCTATCACATCCGGTTCTGGAAGCGATTGTGCTTCCGACGGAGTCGCTTTTTCAGAGGCAGGCGCACCGGTACGATCGCTTGTGTTTGCACGCCGCGTGTTCTCACGAACCTTGTTTGCACGGCCCGTGTCTGCACGGTCTGTGTCTGCACGGTCTGTGTCTGCACGGTCGCGCTTTCCGGACCGTCGCACCGGAATATGTTGTACTCTTTTAGATATTGTCATAGATCAAATCCTAAGTTATAAAAGGGGGGTGACCCCACGGCCACCCCCCTACCCTCTGCGGGAGTCATTCTTACTTCACCTCAAGTTATGAGGTACTTTTTTACCACTAAACTTCGCGGAATTCACCATCCACCACGTCGGGGCCTTCGGGCTCCTCAGGGCCGCCTTGCGGACCGTGGCCGAAGCCCGGGCCAACGTGCGGGCCGGGGGTTCCGGCTCCGGGTGCTCCAGCAGCTTCAGGACCGCCGTAAGCTTGCTCGCCCAGCTTCATCGCGGCCTGGCGTAGATCTTCCATCTTGCGGCGGATCAGTGCAGCGTCTTCGCTGCTATCCTTCACCTGGCGTAGATCGTTGATCAGACCTTCCAACTGACCGCGCACGTCACCGGGAACCTTTTCGCCCAGGTCGTTCAGCGTCTTCTCGATCTGATAGCATAAGTTGTCAGCTTGGTTACGAGCGTCTACCAATTCCTGGCGCTTCTTGTCTTCCTCAGCGTGCAACTTGGCTTCCTCGACCAGGCGATCAACCTCGCCAGAATCCAGGTTCGTGCTCGCAGTGATCGTAATGCGCTGCTCGCGGCCGGTAGCCTTATCCTTCGCGTTCACGTTCAGGATGCCGTTTGCATCGATGTCGAAGGTAACTTCGACTTGCGGGACGCCACGCGGCGCCGGCGGGATACCATCGAGCCGGAATTGACCGAGTAGCATGTTGTTACCCGCCATCGGGCGCTCGCCCTGGTACACCTTGATGTCCACAGCGGTCTGCCCATCTTCAGCGGTCGTGTAGATCTCGCTCTTGCGAACGGGAACCGTCGTGTTGCGGGGGATCATCACCGTCATCCGCCCACCGAGTGTTTCAACGCCCAGCGAGAGCGGAGTCACATCGAGGAGCAGAATGTCGGTTACGTCGCCGCCCAGAACACCGCCCTGAATGGCTGCGCCCACCGCGACGACCTCGTCGGGGTTCACACCCTTGTGCGGCTCTTTACCGCCGGTCAGGCTGCGCACCAGTTCCTGGATCATCGGCATACGGGTCGCGCCGCCGACGAGGACGACTTCATCCAAATCTTGCGCCGACAGTTTGGCATCGGCCAGTGCCCGTTTGAAGGGCTCACGGCAGCGTTTGACCAAGTCGTCAGTAAGTTGCTCGAACGTCGCGCGCGTCAGTCGCATTTGCAAGTGCTTCGGGCCAGTGGCATCTGCGGTAATGTACGGCAGATTAATCTCAGTTTCCATCATCGTGGATAACTCAATTTTAGCCTTCTCCGCCGCCTCGCGTAGACGCTGCATCGCCTGGCGATCCTGGCTCAAATCGATGCCCTGCTGTTTCTTGAATTCAGTCAACAACCAGCGCACGACTTCCTCGTCCCAGTCATCGCCACCCAGGTGGGTATCACCATTGGTGGACTTGACTTCAATCAGCCCTTCACCGACTTCAAGGATCGAAACATCGAACGTGCCGCCACCCAGGTCGAAGACGAGGATCGTTTCATCAGCACTCTTGTCTAGGCCATAGGCCAGCGCTGCTGCCGTCGGCTCGTTGATGATGCGCTTCACCTCAAGACCAGCGATTTGCCCGGCGTCTTTAGTGGCCTGGCGCTGGCTGTCGTTGAAGTACGCAGGCACAGTAATAACGGCTTGCGTTACAGGCTCGCCCAGGTAAGCCTCGGCGTCCTTCTTCAGCTTCTGAAGAATCATCGCCGAGATTTCTTGCGGGGTGTAGTCCTTGTTGGTGATCGGAATCTGCACGCGTGCATCATTTTGCGCCCCTGCAATAATCGCGTAGGGCACCATTTCACGCGTAATCTGTACTTCTTTTTCATCGGCGCGGCGACCCATCAGGCGCTTAACCGAGTAGACGGTATTTTCCGAGTTAACCACCGCCTGGCGCTTGGCAGGCACACCAACCAGCCGCTCATTGTTCTTCGTAAAGGCAACGACCGAGGGGCACAACCGCCCACCCTCCGCCGTAGGGATAACGGTCACCTGACCGCCTTCCATAATTGCCACTGCGGAGTTTGTCGTTCCGAGATCAATACCTACAATTTTGCTCATTTTCCACCTCCAGAGTCTTTTCTACATCATTCCGACTCTGAGTATAAACGGAAAGTATTTGAAAAGCATTAGAGCAAAATAAGAATTAGCTATATATTAGCACACGGCCTTCTAGCGGCAGGACGGACAGCGTCAGCGCACTCTCATTCATATTCAGTTGCGTCTCCGTCCAGGCTTCGGTGAAAGTCGCAGTCGGCGGCACAAGCGTCTCCATCTGCAGCGTCAGATCTACTGGTAGCGCACCTACGTTGAACGCGACCACCACGGTTTCTTCGTCGGATGTGCGCGCGTACGCATAGGCCAGGTCTTTAGCGTAGAGCGTGACAAAGTCGCCACTGCGCAGTACGGGATGCGCCTTGCGTAAAGCGATGTAGCGCCTGAAATCCGCGCGCAGTTCGTGATCCCAACGAGCTTCATCCCAGGGGAAAGCGCGGCGGCAGTCGGGATCGGGGCCGCCCTCCATACCAATCTCATCGCCATAGTAGATGCTCGGCGCACCGGGGAACGTCATCTGGCATAGCGTTGCCAGACGTAAACGGCGTTTGTCACCGCCCACCATCGTCAGGAAGCGTGGTTCGTCGTGGCTGCTGATGAGGTTGTACTGCGCGAGCGTGAAGGGCCAGGCATAGAGGTTTAGCATACGATCCACTTGCCGGGCAAAGCGACGCGCGTCCAACCGCTTAAGCTTGAAGCCACCAGGCCGCTGTGACGTATCCAGCGTCTCCTGCCCGAAGAAGCCATAACAAGCACGGTTGAAACCGTAGTTCATCGTCGCATCGAAGTGGTCGCCTTGCATCCAGGCCCTGGCTTCGTCCCAGATCTCAGCGAGGATGTACGCTTCGGGATTGACGGCCTTTACCCGACGGCGGAACTCTTCCCAGAACCCAGGAGTTTTGACCTCCAACGGGACATCTAGGCGCCAACCATCAATGCCCTGTTGCAGCCAATATTCGGCGACATCATAGATAAAATCACGCACCTGAGGATTATCCGTATTCAACTTGGGTAGCTCGCGGTTATCCCACCAACAGGCATAATTCGGCTTCCGTCTTTCATCGAAAGCGTGAAGCGGAAACTTCTTCACGTTGAACCAATCCAGGTAGGGTGATTCTTCGCCGTTTTCCATAATGTGGTTGAATTGCAAAAAGCCGCGACTGGCGTGGTTGAAGACACCGTCAAGCACGACGCGCATTCCCCGGCTATGCGCTGCTTCCAAGAACTGCGCGAAAGCCTTGTTGCCTCCCAGGATCGGATCAACGGTGTAGTAATCGTGCGTGTGATAACGGTGATTGGCGGCAGATTGAAAAATCGGGTTGAAATATATCGCAGTGATGCCCAGGTCTTCCAGGTAGTCCAGATGTTCGAGGATACCCAAAAAATCCCCACCCTTGAAGCTGTGTCTGGTCGGCGGAGCCTCCCACGATTCAAGGTTCGTCGGCTTCGTCAAACGTTCGCTGCGCGCAAAACGCTCCGGGAAAATCTGGTAGAAAATGGCATCCTTTACCCACGATGGTAGTTGACCGATCATCTTTTTCCTCCGAATAGCTATGTAGTCTGTAGTCCCGTAGTCTTTAGTTGGATAGTCATCAACCCCAAATCATCAATCTTCGCTCATAGATCATGATTCGTAATTCGTAATTCCTGCTCCTTGTTTCTTGCTTCTTGTCCTCTCTCAGTGCGTTTTTGCAGGGCGCGGGTGAAGAGGGCCAGGGCAAAGGCCAAAGCGCCCACACCAACGGCGATGATCAGCCCAGCGTCCGCCCAGAACTGCAGGGGGAAAAGGCGAATCAATGTGTCGGAATAGCTGAAGAGCCAGGTCCCGCCCGCAAAGAAGATGCCGTGGAAGGCCGTGAAAAACGCATCGAAGCCTACTGCCATCCATATGCCAAGGATCACCAATACACACAGCGTAAACAGGCTGCCGTCCGAGAGTGCGCCCCAGACCAACGTCAGGTGATCCTGACGAATCAACACCCACGCTGCGACTACGGCGACGACAAACGCGATCAACGCTGCTGACGTCAACTGATCGTAGACCAGCTTGACGTCATCCATGTGACTGGTTTCCCGCGCGTTAAAGGCCACCGTCCCATCCGCAAACTGCAGATCATCCAAGCGGCCCGCCCCGCGCGGCGTGTTGAGAAACGCAATGCTCGCGCGCGCCAGACGCAGACGTTCCTCAGGTGCCATACCCAACGGATCGGCCGGAAAGCCAGCTTTCGCATATTCCCACGCCGGATACCATGACAGCGTCAGCAGGCGTGCCATCCCTATCACCAGGGTCAAGGGCACAGCCACTGCAATAAACACCCGCAGCACAACACGTACGATTTTCATTTCTACTCCATCTCAGTTGGATACCCCACGTTATACCCCAAAACGAGAAAAAATGAACCCCGGCCTTGGCTTCACGAACTTGCTATCGTCTCGTAATTGTATCCAATAACGATTTATGCTATAATTGCCTTTGTTATGGAAGAGATGGCGCTCACACTTAAAGGCACGCAACAAGGCATCGTACTTCGGCCTTTGTCCAACTCCTGGGACGACGTGCTTCACGGCCTGGAAAATGCCTTGCAAGACGCCGAAGCGTTCTTTCGCGGCGGGCGGCTCATCGTGGAGATGGGCCACCAGGAATTAACGAAGGAAAAACTGGTCTCCTTGCGCGCCATCCTGGACAAATACGATATGGAACTCTGGGCTGTCCTGAGTGATAACGAGGACACAATCCACACAGCGCGCACCCATGGCTTGCGCACGCGTCTGCCAGGGGAGACCATTGGCGTACTGCCAAAAGAACAAGCCGCTGGTATTCCTATGGCATCGGATACCCCTAGCAGTACGCGCACCAATGTCGGCGAGCAAGCGCTGGTTGTGCAGCGCACATTGCGCTCCGGACAAAGCATCAAATATCCCGGCCATGTGATTCTGGTGGGTGATGTCAATCCAGGGGCAGAAGTCATCGCCGGAGGGCACATCATCGTGTGGGGAAAAATGCGTGGGTTGGCCCATGCCGGCGCACTCGGCGACGAGGACGCGCTCATCTGCGCGATAGAATTGACCCCCGCCCAGCTAAGGATTGCCGGATATATCGGGCGTCCGCCCGAAGGACGTCGTCGCAAACTATTGCCGGAAACAGCCAGAGTCAGTGAAGGCGCTATTGTCGTCGAACCCTGGCACACAAGGGAGTAACATGGCAGGAAAAATTATCACCATCTCATCGGGAAAAGGCGGCGTCGGCAAGACCACCGCTACGGCCAATATCGGCCTAGGGTTGGCGATGTTAGGAGCACGGGTTATTTGCATCGACGCAGATATCGGGCTGCGCAATCTGGACGTGATGCTTGGACTGGAAAATCGCATCGTCTACGATATCGTCAACTACATCGAAGGCCGTTGTCGCTTCCGGCAAGCTCTGGTACGCGACAAACGTTTCCCCGAGCTTTTTATGATGCCCGCCGCCCAGACACGCGCCAAAGATGCCATCAGCGTCGAGCAAATGGTGAGCGTGGCTCACGAAGCTGCACAAATGGTCGACTTCGTCCTGATTGATTCGCCCGCCGGCATTGAGCACGGCTTCCGTTGCGCCTCGGCTCCAGCAGAACTGGTGTTAGTTGTGGCCAACCCGGAAATTGCCTCAGTGCGCGATGCCGACCGTGTGGTTGGTCTGCTGGAAGCCGAAACCCAGACTCCCTCACGGCTGATCATCAACCGCATCAAGCCGGAGATGGTACAACGTAAAGTAATGCTGGCCCCAGAGGATGTGGTCGACATGCTCGCTATTGATCTGATCGGCCTGATCCCCGAAGACCAAGAAATTCTGACAGCAAGCAACCGGGGGAATCCCGTTGTACTGAACAACAATTCGTCCGCAGGACGGGCGTTTTTGGATATTTCCCGGCGCTTACAAGGGGAGGAGGTGCCTTTTGCACCCCTAAAACCCCCGTCCTTTTTCCAACGTCTCCTCGGTTCGCGCTAAAAGGAGTCCCTATGAACTGGTTGAAAATTTTCAAACGTCGCAAAAATTCGGATCAGGAAATCGCCGCGCAGCGCTTACGGTTAGTCCTCACCCACGACCGCGCCAACATTTCGCCAGGAATGTTGGATATGTTGAAGGACGAAATCATTGCCGTGATTTCCAGACATCTGGAGATCGACGCCGATAAAGTGGAAGTCAACTTCACCGAAGATCAACGGGAGACGCGCCTGGTCGCCGATATTCCCCTTCACAGCCCCCGGAGAAGGCCTGTCTAGATGACAGGCCCGTCTTCTAGACGATGAGGCCGTCCAAACGACGACCGATGAAGAAATAGCGACATGCGCACATCACCCTGGCAAAACTTTGATTGGGGGCTGCTACTCATCGCTGTCCTGCTCAGCATCGTAGGGCTGACGATGATCTTTAGTGCCACCCAGGGGTCGGAAGACCTCGCCGATACTTGGCGTAGGCAATCGATCTACGCTGCTGTCGGTGTGGTCGTGATGTTCCTCGTGGCCTTCATCAACTATCGCTGGCTGGAAAGCCTGCAATGGCCGCTCTATTTCCTGACCATTGTGATACTTGTCTTCACACTGCTCTTTGGGAGCAGCGAGATCGGCGAGGTACGCCGGTTTATCTACATTGGCGGCGTCTCGATCCAGCTCGCATTCCCCGCATTGATTCTGCTCATCATCAGCCAGGCCAGCTTGCTGGCACGCAACACACCGAATTCTCCCGGCCTGCTAGAGATGATCGTCTCATCTGGCATGACCGGGCTGGCAGCGATCCTGGTCTTCCAGCAACCCAACTTGAGCACCGCCACACTCTACGTCGCCACGTGGGGCGTGATGCTCTTTGCCTCCGGCGTCAAACTCAGCTACATGCAAGGCATGGCCATTCTGGGACTGATCGTCGCGCCGATTTTGTGGGCGAACATGGACGAGTATATGCGCAATCGCATCTTCACTTTCTTTGATCCCACGAATGACCCCGGCGCATACTACAACATTCAACAGGCACTTATCAGCATCGGCTCCGGCGGCCTGTGGGGCAAGGGTTTCGCCACCGGCACGCAGAGCCAATTGCACTTCCTGCGCGTCCGCCACACCGACTTTATCTTCTCGGTCATCTGCGAAGAGTTGGGCTTTATCGGCGCCGGGCTAATTCTGCTACTTTTCGGGCTGTTACTCTGGCGGTTGCTGCGCATCGCCGCCAACGCCGCCGACGCCACCGGACAACTGATCGTTATCGGCGTGACCACTTATATTTTTTACCAACTGCTCATCAACCTCGGGATGAACCTCAACGTAATCCCCGTCGCCGGCTTGCCGATGCCCTTCATCAGCAGCGGCGGTAGCGCCCTGGTTATTACTTTCGTGGGATTAGGGCTTGTCGAGAGCGTCGCTATGCGCCACAAACGCATGGAGTATTAGCAGACGGGGTTTGCCCTTCGCCATCTCTTATTCGTAATTGATTATTCGTTATTCGTCATTTGCAATTCTCGGAGGAGATCATTATGACAGTTCGTGTTCGTTTTGCGCCTAGTCCAACAGGGGAACCGCATATCGGCAACGTCCGCACCGTTGTCTTCAACTGGCTGTTTGCCCGGCAGAATCATGGGAAATTCGTGCTGCGCATCGAGGATACCGATCGCACGCGCTACGTTGAAGAAGCTCTCCAGGTGATCACCGGCGGGCTGCACTGGCTAGGGATTGATTGGGATGAAGGGTATGGCGTCGGCGGCGACTATGGGCCCTACGTCCAGTCAGAGCGCCTGGAGATTTACAAAGAGAAAGCCGAAGAACTCATCGCCCAAGGACGCGCCTACCGTTGCAACTGCTCCCCGGAACGGCTGGATGCCGTCCGCGAAGCACAGCGCGCACGCGGCGACACGCCGATGTATGACGGTCACTGCCGTGACAAAGCCCCCGGCGAAGTATCGCCCGACGAACCCCATGTGATCCGCCTTAAGGTACCGCGCGAAGGAACGACCGTGATGCACGACATCCTGCGTGGAGACATCGCCTTCGAAAACCGCCTACTCGACGATCAAATCTTGCTCAAGAGCGACGGCTTCCCCACCTACCATCTCGCCGTCGTCATCGATGACCATCTGATGGGGATCACGCACATTCTGCGCGGCGACGACTGGATCTCCAGCACGCCCAAGCGCTTGTTGCTGTACAAAGCCTTCGGGTGGGAGCCGCCCATCTACGCCCATGTCCCGTTGGTGCTCGGTACAGACGGCAAAAAACTCGGCAAGCGGCACGGCGCCGTCTCCGTCGCAGAGTTCCGGCGGCAGGGCTATCTTCCTGAAGCGCTGTTCAACTTCCTGGCGCTACTCGGTTGGGCGCCCGGCAGCGGCGAGGAACAGGAAATCTTCACGCGCGATGAACTGGTCGAGCGTTTCGACATCACGCACATCAACCTCGCACCCGCCGTTTTTTCCTACGATAAGCTCAACTGGATGAACGGGGGTTACATCCGCGCCCTCCCCCAAGACGAACTACTCGACCGCCTCATCCCCTTCTGGGAAGACGCGGGATTGATCCCCACACCTACGCCGGCGGAACTGCTCCCCACCCTAAAAATCCTCGT
>JBJYXQ010000545.1:0-2022 GCA_046260035.1 Anaerolineae bacterium | reverse complement strand
GCCTACGAATCCGGCATCCCCTTCGGCGAGGCGCTCATCAAAAACCGTTATATCGGTCGGACGTTCATCCAGCCGGATCAACGGATGCGCGATTTGGGCGTCGCCATCAAATACAATCCGCTGGCCGACCTGAAGGGCGAGCGCGTTGTCCTGGTGGACGATTCCATCGTGCGCGGCACCACCAGCGGCCCCATCGTCAATCTGCTGCGGCAGGCTGGCGCGAAGGAAGTTCACATGCGTGTGGCCTCACCGCCGATCCGCCATCCGTGCTTCATGGGCGTGGATATGGCGCGGCAGGAGCACCTCATCGCCGCGAATCTGAGCGTGGACGAAATTGCCGCGCACATCGGCGTTGACAGCCTGGGCTATCTCTCCATCGAGGGCTTGCGCAGCGTCGTTCCCTTCGATGGGACGAGACATTGCCAGGCCTGCTTCAATGGCGATTATCCCGTGGGTGTGGATGATTCGTATGCAAAGGGAATGTTTGAAACGTGATCGTTGAACAGCCTCACTTGATAACATTATCGTAGCGGAGATGCAAGTGGAAACTGACAAACCAAGGCTGTACCGTCTGGCTGCAGCCTATGCGGTTATCGTTTGGGCCGTTATAGCCTATCTGAATTATGTGCTTCCTTACGATCCGAATACCCCGACAAAATTCGATCTCGAACTGGCGAACGGCGGTATTTTGACGCTGCCGTTTGTTTTGGCGATATTCGCTATTGGCATTCTGGTGGGCAGCTTGCGGGATGAAAATATGATAGGGAATTTGCTTCGCCCCTCTCAGTGAAGTGAATTCCCGAATGATGGCATGTAGCTTGGTACCTGTCCGAAAATTCAATTTTGCGTAGCAATTGCGCCTAAAGGCGCGGGATAGAGAGTGTTTTTTCGTTTTCGAGCATAGCTCGAAAACGAAAAAACACCATTTCTAAAAGCGGCTTTAGCCGCAAAATCTTGCGCAATCACAAGTAACTTTTACTGCGAGTAGCTTTACGAAACGTATTTTGAGGTTCTGCTGCAAAAGTGTTTCAATCGGCCGGACAATTTTTGGATAGATTCTCCTGCCTTTTATCTGTACAATTTGAACGGAGGCCTTATGCGTATTTTAGTGATTGGTTCGGGAGGACGTGAGCACGCGCTGGCGTGGAAATTGGCGCAGTCGCCACAGGTCAAGGATGTGTTCGTCGCGCCGGGCAATGGTGGGACGGTTGGTGGTAAACTGGCGAACGTGCCGGTTGCGGCGGACGACATTTTTGAACTGGTTGCGTTCGCACAGAAAAACGCGGTTGATCTCGTCGTGGTCGGACCGGAAGTGCCGCTAGTGGCGGGCTTGGTGGATGCGTTCCAGGTTGCCGGAGTGCCTGCCTTTGGTCCTACACAGGCTGCCGCGCAGTTGGAAGGTTCCAAGGCGTTCGCCAAGCAATTTATGATCGAAGAGGGCATCCCGACCGCGCCCGCCGCCATATTCACAGAATACGACGCTGCATTGGCTTACCTTCGGCAGCTTGATGAGCCGGTCGTTGTCAAGGCCGACGGGCTGGCGGCGGGTAAGGGTGTTCTCGTGTGCGACACCCGCGCCGAAGCCGAGGCCGCGCTCAAACAGATTATGGTCGAGTGCGCGTTCGGCGCGGCGGGGGACAAAGTGCTTATCGAGACCCGTCTGGAAGGCGAGGAGACGTCACTGCTGGCGTTCTGTGATGGGACGACTGTGGTGCCGATGCTACCTGCTCGCGATTACAAGCGTGCCCTCGATGGTGACGGCGGACTGAACACCGGCGGGATGGGCGGTTACTGTCCGTCGCCACACCTCACGCCAGAACTGGTGGATGAGGTCACGCAGCGCGTCTTGCAACCGGTGGTGGATGGGATGGCGCGGCGCGGCACGCCCTACGTCGGCGTGCTCTACGCGGGGCTGATGCTCACCGATGCCGGGCCGCGTGTGCTCGAATTCAACTGCCGCTTCGGCGATCCGGAAACGCAATTGCTGATGCCGTTGCTCGACACGGATTTGGTGGACATCAT
>JBJYXQ010000544.1:16005-21740 GCA_046260035.1 Anaerolineae bacterium | reverse complement strand
CGATGACTAGACGGGAAGAGCAATTTGTGTACACTTACAATACCGATTTGAGGAGAGTTCAAGCATATGCAGCAACCACATTCACTGGTCATTATCGATATCGATGGCCTCCGGCGCGACGTGTTTTTGAGGGCGCTGGAGGCGGGCGAAGTTCCAAACGTCGCGCGCATTGTCGGTGGACGCGAGGGTGAGTGCGCATGTAATCTGGAAGCGGCGAGCACGGCACCGTCTATCACGTTTGCGGCGCAGGCCAGCATCGTGACTGGGCGTCACCCTTGTGAGCATGGTGTCCCCGGTAATGAGAGCTTCGACCGGTTCGGCCGTATCTCAGATGGGCGACCGCGCCACTTTGGTTTCGATGTGGGTGACACGCTGGCGGTCGATGATGCTGTTGCTGTTTTCACCGATGGGCTGGCGTCGCGCTTCCTGCACAGTGAGACGCCCACCATCTACGAAATGGCAGCAGCGCGCGGTCTGTCCACAGCCGTCTTCTATCACATGTATGCCCGCGGTGCGGATCTCTGGCGACCACCCAACGTGCTCGACATTGCGCGCTTCACGAAGGGGCGCGGTGCTCTGGGAATGGAAGCCGGACGATATGACGCCAGGATGCTCCAACACCTCATCCGTCATCTGGAGAAGGGCCACCGACCTGCCGTGCTGATGGCTTACTTTATGGGCCTCGACCATCACAGCCATTTGCATGGCCCCGGCGACCAGCCGGATTATCTGCGCAAGGTGATTGATCCACAGATAGGCTTGCTGCTGGACGCACTCGCGCGTCACGGGATGTTGGATAACATGCTCTTCGTGCTGGTGAGTGACCACGGGCAGATTGATGCGGTGCCCGATGATCGCCATTCGCTGCGCTTGGGCTTCCCCTTCGATCTGGAGTTGGTGCATGTCTTTAACGCGCTGGGACTGGATGTCCATGATATTCCCGGTGAAGATCCCAACTGCGACGCGGTGATGGGGCTCAACGGTGGAATGGCGCACGTTTACCTCCAACGCCGCGATGGGCGTTGGGCCGACCGGCCCCGCTATGCGGAGGACGTGCTGCCCGTGGCAGAGGCTTTTCGTGCGATGAACGCACAAGGACGTTACGCCGAGGAACTGCATGACACTCTGGATTTGATCCTCGTTCGCAATGTAGAGCGCGATGGCTGGGAGGCGCAGTATCAGGTATACGTAAACGATCGCCTCACACAGCCATTGGCTGAATATCTGGAAGCACACTCCGATTTGGGCTATATTGATGCCGTCAACCGCTTAAGGTTGGCAAACGCGAAAAATAGTGGTGACTTGATCCTGATTGCCAAGGGGGATGAGGGCTATTACTTTGGCGCGCCGACTCGCGGCGTACACGGTGGGCTGTTGCCCGGCGAATCCGAGACGGTGTTGACCTTTGGCTATCCCAGCGGGGATGCCGACAGTATCACCTGGCTGCGGGAAACTGTCACCAGTGTGGTGAACGATCGCTGCGTCAATGAAGGCCACCGGCAGGCCAGCGTTGCCGACATGGTCCCAGCGGTAGCCGCTCTGTTAAGGTGGACGTCGCCGGTCGTGGAAAAGTAACAAGCCCCTGAACTTGGTCCAGGGGCTTGCTCGGGATCAAACGTTTCGACTTACTCGATTTCCAACCGTGTGACTTCGACCTGCGAACCGTAGGCATCGGGGACATTGCGACGGATGATGCCCCAAACGTGAATCACGGTACCGGTATCACGCAAGGCGACAAGCTGTTCGCCGATCTCCCCGAATCCTGCAATACCGACGCGTGTGCCGTTCTGATCCATCATCTGGAAGTAATCGTCAAACTGCGCGCCTTCTGGATTGCTTACTACGACGCCTACCCAGTCCTCGACTGGTTCAGTGATCGTCTCAACTTCCGCTAACGCCTCGACTTCGAGTCGCTGCACGTCGATCTGTGTGCCGTTGAAGTCGGGGACGTCCTCGGTCAACGTTCCCCAGATGTGGACCTGTTGGTTGCTATCGCGCAGGGCTGCGATCTTCGCTTGAATCGTTGGGTCATGGCTCTCGACACCGAATTGCCCGTCGTCATAGCCTTCTTTCTCGAAGTAGTCGTCGAATTGTGCGCCTTCCGGTGTGCCGACGATAAAGCCCGCCCAATCGCTCACAGATTGTGTCTCTTCTGGCAAGGCAGCGACATCCTCGCCCCCTTCGATACGTGTGACGGCGATTTGGCAGCCGCCCGCATCGGGAACACCACAGGTCAGTTCGCCCCAGACGTAGAAGCGCACATCGCGATCGCGCAGGTTGTCCAACTGTGCGGCTACAGCGGAGTCGAAGGTGTGGAGACCGTACCGGACCTTGAAGATCGGATCCTCCAGGATGAAAGCATCGTCACCGCCGGATCCAGGCTCACTCGACAAGCTGACCAAGATGCCGGCCCATCCTTCAACGGGATCAGGCGCGAAAAAGTCACCGGGGCCATCGACCCGCACGCGTGTGACGTCGAGCACGCATCCACCGAATTCGGTTTCTTTGTTGAAGCCGGTATCCTCACAGATCAAGGCTCCCCAGAAGTGGGCCAATTTGTCCGTGTCTCGCAGTGCGTCGAGTTGAACTTTGACCGCTGGATCGCTAGTTGTAAGCCCGGCATTGCCAGCTTCTTTGGGACTGAGCATAAGGTAATTCTCGAAAGGTTGATCAGCAGGTGGCGTGACAACCCGTCCGTACCAACCGAAGACGAGTTTGGGTGCTGGTGCGTCAGGGTTGCACTCGCCGCGGAAAAACGCCCATTCCTCACATTCACTTCCGTTGGGGAAGACGCACACGCCATGCTGACCAGCATCTGTGTCCCGTATATCTAGCGTCCCGCCTTGCTCTTCGCAGTAAACGGAGGCTGGATTTGCCATCCCGACGCCTTTGTCTTCCGCCACAATTATCGGAGATTCGGTTTCTGCGACCCCCTCGTCAACTGGGGATGTCTCTGAAAACAACGCCCCGTTCACCGGAGTGCTACATCCGGTGACAAGCAATAGACAAACTAAAAGTCCTAGCGCCAACAGTTTGCTTCTCATTATTTTTCTCCTTTTGTTATTTGGAACCTGTTCGATACTTTTGACGCCGTTTTGCGCAAAATAGTTCCGGTTTTGCACTGTGCCGGTGGTGAGTTTCTGGCCCGGTCAATTGACCTAGTCATCTGACCAGGAAAACAAATGCCGATTCACCCTTTTGTAAAAATATGGTAAACTAACACTGAGGTCTGAACAACGGCTTATTGACATCCCTAAGGGTTGTGCTAAACTGAACTTGAGGCGTATGACTGAGGAGGAATGTTATGACAGAAGAACGAAATCCGCAATCCACCCCTGCACAAGAGAAACTCAAGGTCGTTTGTATCGAAGACGAACCCGAAATGATCGAGTTGATTCGCCTGATTTTGGGGCGACGCAATTTTGAACTTATCGGCGCTGTGGGCGGGCGCGAAGGTTTGGAAGCGGTACGAAAAATCAAGCCTAAACTGGTGCTGCTCGATCTGATGATGCCCGATATCGATGGGTGGGAAGTCTACCAACAGATGAAGGCGGATGAAGAATTGAGTCATATCCCGGTCATTGTCGTTACGGCCAAGGCGCAAAGTATCGACAAAGTCCTCGGTCTGCACATTGCCAAAGTTGACGATTATGTGACCAAGCCTTTTGGACCACAGGAACTGCTTGCCAGCGTCAACAAGGTGTTGGGTACCAAGTTATAATAACCAGCTCTTTCAACGTCAAACGTTACACTGTCGGCTTGTGTGCCCTTTGGCAAGACTGGCAATGACGTTCCGGAGCGCTGGGCTGTTGTGAGCCCGGCGCTCTGATTTCTCGAAAGAAGCTGCGTGTGGGGAGGTGGGGAATAAAATGACAGAGCGCACGAAGATCGTTTATATCGAAGACGACCAGGATATGATTGATCTCGTCGGTGTTATCCTGAGCCGAGATAATTTGGAGATCGTTGGCGTCCGTGAAGGGCAAAGGGCGTTGGAGACTATTCGTGAGGTCAAACCGGCGCTTGTTCTGCTTGATCTGATGTTGCCCGATATGGGTGGGTGGGAAATCTATCAGGCTATGAAACAGGAACCGGACATGTGCGATATCCCGGTCATTGTTATTACCGCACGCGGCGCGCCCATTGATAAGGTGCTCGGAGAGCACGTCGCCAAAGTACAAGTGTACATCGTCAAACCATTTGGTACCCACGAACTTCGAGACAATGTGAAACGTGTGCTAGGGATAGAGAGCTAGGCGCGGCGCACAGGCGCCGCGCGTTTGCTTACTCTCGATCCAACAGGAGTGTCCCCATGCCCACAGCGAGCTTGTTGGCGATTGGCAATGAGCTGCTCAACGGCGTTATCCGCGATGCCAATCTTTTCTCGTTGAGCCAACACCTCACGCGGATGGGCTTCAGTGTAGAATACGCTGCAATGGTTCGCGATGTCCCCCAAAAAATCGCGGACGTAGTTCTATTTCTCCTCGCGCAACAGCCAGATGTATTGTTGTGCAGCGGCGGTCTCGGCCCTACCGAAGATGATTTGACGCTATCCGCGCTGGCAGAAGCTTTGCACGTGCCGCTCACCCTCAATAGCGCAGCGGCGGATCTCGTTGAGCGCCATTACGATCGTCTGTTGGCGCAACATTATCTCACGCAACGGGGACCCGCGTTCGCACGGGAGAAGATGGCGACGTTGCCCTTCGGTGCACAGCCCCTTCCCAACCCGGTAGGAACCGCGCCTGGCGTGAAAATAGAATGTCAAGGGATGCTGATCTACGTCCTGCCTGGCGTACCGGCAGAGTTGGAGGCAATCTTCGCGGCTTCGATCGCGCCGGAACTGCTACACCGTTTCACACCGGGGATATGGGCCGAGTATTCAATGCTCGTCCACTGTGATGATGAAGCCGACCTCGCCATCTCTTTGCGCGACGTTTCCCAGCGCCATCCCGAAGTCTACCTCAAATCCCTGGCAAAGCCATTTCCTGCAGCAAGCGCCGAGGGCTTAAAGGTGATCGCCGTGGCATTGGCGGCAACTGCCAGTGAAGCGCACGCTGCTGCCCAGGGAACACTGACCGACTTGCGTCGCACGGTAGAGACTGCTGGCCTGTCGGTCGGTGAGATTCATGCCTCAACAGATTGACCGGAGTTCAACGGACTTTAGACGTTAGACTTTCGACTTTGGATTATTCCCAGGAGGTGCTTTATGGACTTAACATTGACTGTCGTTCCTATTGAGAAACCGGAATCGATCAACTTCATCTTAGGGCAATCCCATTTTATTAAAACAGTGGAAGACCTGCACGAGGCATTGGTCACAGCCGTCCCTGGCATCAAGTTTGGCATCGCTTTCTGCGAGGCGTCGGGAAAATCTCTGGTGCGTTGGTCCGGTACTGATGACGCTATGCTCGAACTGGCGCGCACCAACGCACTGGCGTTGAGCGCTGGGCACAGCTTCATCATTTTCCTGGGCGAGGGTTTCTATCCCGTCAATGTGCTCAACGCCGTCAAAATGGTCCCGGAAGTCGCACGCATCTTTTGTGCAACGGCCAATCCCACCCAGGTCATCGTCGCCACGACTGAACAAGGGCGCGGTATCCTGGGCGTCATCGATGGGATGTTGACGCAGGGCATTGAAGGCGAAGAAGATATTGCCTGGCGCAAGGATTTCTTGCGGATGATTGGCTACAAGCTCTAGTTCAACGTCACGCACTGAGACTCTCACACTATGCTGTCCG
>JBJYXQ010000544.1:4944-15905 GCA_046260035.1 Anaerolineae bacterium | reverse complement strand
CCGCTACGCGGTGGTTGGATCTGCTCGAACGGGATCCGGTTCCCTGGTTGTTGGATCCTGTAAATCCTTCTGCCCGTCTGTTGACGTTGCGCCATTTATTCAAGAGACCTGAGGCAGCCTTGCACGAGGAAAACGCCCGGCTATTGGCCTGGTCGCCCATCGTCATATTGCGGGAGCATTGGGATCACGTCAACTTCTGGGGACGCGAGTATGATCCCTACTTCGGCGGTGCACTGGGTAATTTCGGCACACTCTACCTTTTCACGCAACTCGGAATATCGCAATCTTGCCGCCCACATTTGCCGGAAGTCGAACCAGCGTGTGAAAATCTGCTCGACCGAGGGCGTGGCGACGATGGGCGTTTTGCTTCTGGCAGCACTGCCGTCGTCAGTGAGAGTGCGTCGTGGCTCTGCTATACTGGGATGGCGCTTCAGATTATGTGGGGCTTCGGTTACGAGGACGATCTGCGCACGCGTTCCGCGTTGGCGGCGTTGCTCCATACAGTGCTCTTGCGTCCAGAATTGCTGGAATGTCCAATTGCTAGCGGCGCTTGTGCACATGGATTGGTCAAAGCATTGAGCGCACTTGTGAGCATTCCGACCGAGCAGCGCGGTACGGACGAAGAGGCCGCGATTGCGGTGTTGGGTGAATCTCTCATCAACTATCCTTTTGACTTTAGCGGGCGCGATGTGGAATGGCTCCAGCCCACCTTTCCACGCTATTATCACACTGACATCGTGGAACTGTGCCGTGTGATGGCGCAGACGACCTTCCGTACGCATCCTCGTTTTCAAGGCTGGCTTCATTTGCTGCTTTCACTCAAGACCGATGAAGGCCGTTGGAACAAAGCACGTCCATCCCCGGCGCTATCCGAAGAGCGCCTTTTCCATCCGAGTCGTTGGCTCACGTTTGAGGCGGTCCACGCTTTGACGTTGACCTACGGAGACACCGTTTATGCGCCCTGAGGATCAACTGAATGCTGGTGTGCGCTACACGGTCATCCCGCGAGTGCTGGTATTTCTGACGCGCGACGATGAGGTACTGCTGTTGCGTGGCGCGCCGGACAAGAAGCTGTGGGCCGGGAAGTACAACGGTCTGGGCGGGCACATTGAACCTGGGGAGACACCGTACCAGGCCGCGGTGCGCGAGGTTGGCGAGGAGGCCGGGCTGATCGTGGAGGCACTCACACTTCGTGCCGTCGTCCACGTGATGTTGGCTCCCGCGCCCGGCGTGCTTTTCTTTGTCTTTACCGGCGCGGCGCCATCAGACGAACTGCGGCCCTCGGTCGAAGGTGAGCCGGTTTGGGTGGCACGCTCGGAGATCAATACGCTCCCGCTGGTCGAGGATTTGCTGGAACTGCTCCCGCGTGTGCTGGGACCCGGTCCCTTGATCTACGGTCATTATACTTTTTCCGAAGACGGGCTGCGTATGACTTTTCACTCGTCTGTGATCGATGAAAATTCGCGCAGACCTAACGTGGCGGCGCGTGCTTCTTCTTCGGCGAATTCGCGTAACGTTGCTGGAAAACGTCCGTGCAACGGCGAGAGTTGAGCGCCCAGGCGTACGGCAGTCGTGAGTAACCATGCCAGTGGCCAGCCGAGGCCGCTGAGGCGCGTCGCGCGTGCCAGTTCGGCGATGCCGCCGTCGTCCCATCCACCCAACAGCGCGGTGAGGAAGCCGTACACTGCCAACCCCGCAGTTAACCCCACTAACAGCAGCACAACGCTGGCTGAGATCGTCGGTGTCCATATCCAGTCTTCCACAATCCCTAGCAGAGCGTAAAGTGCCGCCGCGGCACCGATGGGAGCGACGAACGTCTGCCATACGTAGACGCGCGTGCGCCCGGTTGCTCGCCCGACAACCCACCAGCCTATCAGTCCGCGCAGCATCAGTGCGCTGGCGAAGGCAATCGGTAGAGCCACCATTCCGTAGGGTGGGGCCAACACTGCCAGTAGTCCCACGCGCACTATTTGCTCGCCGACGGTCAGCCATGAGACTGTCGCTGGGTGACCTAGCGCGATCAAAATCTGGTTGGCGGACCAGGCCAGCCATTGGAACGACCCCCACAGCAGGATTGGCAGCAGCCAGTGAACGACCTCCGTTGCTGACGTCCCCATTGTGCCGAGGATAACGCGGTCTCCCACGGCATACAGCGCTGTAAATAGGAACAGGCTGAACCATACCCCATAATGTACACTCTGGCTGACGTAGTAGCGCAGCAAGCGCTCGTATCCTTGGATATACGCTTCGGCTATCGCTGGTAGCAAGCCGTTGTACAGACTGATCGAGAGGACGTCGTAGACAGCGGCGAAAGCAATCGCCAGCACCCATGAGTTGTGTAGATCGCTATAGGTAGGGATCAAGCGGGGCAGAAGCACCGTCTGGGCAACGGCGCCTAACGGGACGAAAGCGGCACCGAATGCCAGTCGTCCACCGAAACTCGCCATGCGTCCTGCGATGTGCCGGTCGAACGTCGGAAGCAACAATGCGCGCAGGGCATAGCCCTGGTATTTGTATAAACCCACGCCGATCACGAAGACCGCCAGTTCTGCCAAATACATTCCCAGGCCCAGGCCTAACATCCCCCCCATGCTTTCACCGAGCGCTGGTTGTGCCGCGCCCCACTGTCGCAAAAACCGCACGGTCCAGCTTTGGATGAAAATTGTTCCCCCAAGGAGCGCCAATGCCAGGTATTGCTCATAGTCGAGCCGCTGCACTGCGCGGAAAAAGAACCGGAAACATTGGAAAAAGCCGGGGAACTGGATCAACGCGTGGGCAACCAGAAAAAACGCCAGATGCGCCTGCGCGGTGCTGGGTAGAATGAGGGTCGCGACGAGGGCGGCAAGGCCGAATTGCACCGCGCCGCTGAGTATTTGCCACCACACGTAGTATTGGAAGTAGCGGAAGGCTTCCTGGGGATGGCGGATGCGCAGCGTAGTGAAGTAATAGACCGCTGCGACGCCGGTTCCCATATCTAGGAGTAGACCCAACACGCTCAGCCCCAGCCCGGTAATCTCCCAGGTGCCCAGGGTTTGTGTCCAGGGAATTAACTCGCGAGGAAGCAGATTGCCCTGGTAAGCAGCCACAGGAATCAGCAGCAGGAAGTAGGGCAATAGTAGCGTCAGCAGTCCGCCCAGCGGACGATGAAAGCCGACTTGCTCCCAATCATCACCGCGTGAAGATGTGCGACGCGATTTCTCGCGCGATGTGATGCGAATTTCGTCCCAAAGCTCCGGATGTATAAACAACCGTCGCCGGGCCAGGTAGAGCGCCCACCCGGCGAGGAACATGATAGCAAGGCCGCTAGCGATGATACCCCACTGCATCTGTCCTTGCGGCACAGGGGAGAGAGGATAGTTGGCGAAGGCCAGGATGCGCGGCGCGTTAGCGGCTTCGAGGATCAGGCGGTAGACGAGGTAGTGAAAATACGGCCAGCTTTGCCATTCGCGGTTGGAGGGATGCGCGAGCCATCCGCCGATGATAAAGGTCTGTGCCCGCTCGCGTCCTCGGACGCGTTGAATCACCGGCTCGCGCGCGCTGGTAATGATGAGGGGGCGTAGCAAATTGGGGTTGGAGATGACCGTGCGCGCCTGAATGGGTGGTGCAGCCCCCCACGCGATGGCGTTTTGGAGTGCGTCAATCTGGTCTCCGCTTTGGACGGCCTGCGCGTTCCTAAACTGCGCCATACCGAACGTGCTCACACCCAACAGCGCGCTCAAATCATCAACACTTTGGGGAAACTGTGGGCCACAGAAGATCACCAGTCCCACGTCGCTGCGTTGTGCCATCCCGCTAAACAATTGCAGGGTTTCGTCTTGGCGTGGCAGGAAATCGTTGAGCACTAACACCTGAGCCAGTTCCGGCTGATCGACCCGCACGATGTAGGGTGCAGCCAGATTGATGGCCTCGGCAATCGTATCCTCAAGGCCTACGTAGTAGACACCCACCGGTGTGGTGGGTGTCTGCGCGTAGGTCGTGCTGCCGCCGAGGGTCATTAGCAGTGCCAGCAACGCGGAAAGCCACCCCAGGCGTGAATACTTGGCACGCGAATGCATCCGTGCGCCAGAACATTGTGGCGGGTAGCTTCCACGCGGTTTCATACTTAAGACTCTATCAACCCCGCGAAGGTTGCGGATGAACTACGCGGAACCTTCGCGAGGCTTTTCGGGTTGTTCCAGCGGTGGCAAATCCTCCGGTTTTTGCAGCCCAAACTGCTGCAAGAACTCAAACGTCGTCCCATAGAGGATCGGACGCCCAACTGTTTCGGCGCGGCCCATCTCCTCGATCAGACCGGCATTCAGCAAGGTGCGCAGCACGCTATCGGAACTGACGCCGCGAATGGCTTCGATCTGCGGACGTGTGATCGGTTGGGCATAGCCGATAATCGCTAGCGCCTCCAAAGCTGCCTGCGAAAGGTGTAAGCGTACTTCTAGGCCAAGCAGTTTCTCGACCTGCGGAGCAGCTTCGGGCGCAGAGACGATCTGCAGCCGCTTCTTGTTGCGCTGCAGCCGCAGGCCAGTCGTAGCAAAGCGTGTTTCCAACGTGACCAGGGCCGCCTCGGCCTCTTCGCGCGAGAGATCTGCAGCCTCGGCCAGCGTCTCAAGTTGTATCGGGTGCGGGGCAGCGAAGAGGAGCGCCTCGAGAAGCGCATCCGGTGTTAGCGGTGTTGTTTCGCTCACGCTCAGCGATCCTCTTCAGTGGGCAAGGGTGGTGGGCCGGCCCATTCCTGCGATGGGGGAGTTTCGCTGGGTGTCTCCGGTGGAAGTTGAGGCGGTGTTTCCGGCTGGGTCTGGTGTGGCGTTTCCGGCGCAGGTTTTTCTTTCTTGGGCTGTGGCTTCTTCACCACGGGAGTGGGGCTGGCGGCAACTTTGATCCGTACCTCTGGTTGACCGTAGACCTGTAACCCCAGGTTATCGGCTAACACCGTCGTCACAGCCTCCATAAGCTCCGTTGCCAAGTTGGGTACATCGCTGCCGGCAGCGACCTCAACGTCGACGATGGCGCGCACCTTGTCGCCTTTTGCAGTGACTTTGGGCGCAACTTTGAGCACGCCTGGGATCGGATCAAGCTGGTAGGCGAGCTGTTGCGTGATACTGTCCGTGCTAATGGTCGCCATGCCACCCGTCACCTGCTGCACACGGATAAAGCGCCGATGTGCGGGGCGCACTTCCAGGAAGATCAGAAACAGTATGATGATGTTCAGGAACAGTGCCAGCAACAGGCCCAGAACCAATCGCCATGCCGGCTGCACACTGTTGAAGTAGTGGCCCAAGTCGACGAGCCATTGTCCAACATTGGTGAGAATGACGTGCGGCAAGACGCAGACTGCGGTGAGTAGCGCCATCAAAGCCAACAGCGCCACAACAATGATCACTCGGTTAATCGTATTCATCTTTTATCCTCCTTTGCGGATAAATCGTTGGAACGTTGTAATGCTTGAAAGTTGGAGTGGTGTGCCTTCCATTCCATTTTAGCCTTGATTCACGAATTTGCTATCGGCGCACGAGCAGCGGTCAACTAAAATTCGATCCATACTTCGTCGGTGTAATCGCGCAAGGTCGTTTCGAGCAAGGTCGCTGCGTCGATCTCGGTTTCGACGCGCTGGACTTCATTCAGGTTCGCCCAGGTCGCCGGATTGCGCGCGTGAATGGAGCAGGGGTCTTTGTACGGCTGAATCGAAAGTTCGTAGGTGCCGATGCCTCGCGCGGCAGTGACGATTTCGGCTTTGTCGTATCCGATAAGCGGGCGAAGAATGGGCAGCGTCGTCGCCTGGCTGATCAGATTGATGTTGGGCAGCGTTTGTGACGCCACCTGTCCGATGCTCTCCCCCGTCACCAGCGCCTGAGCTTTTCGCCGCCGAGAAAGCTGCTCGGCAGCACGCATAATAAAGCGGCGGAAGACGACTGTAGCGACGCGCGTTCGTACTCCTGCCATCGCTGTCTCGAAGGGGGCGGCGGAGATTAGATACAGTGGTGCAGCAAGCCTGTGCGGAGCCAGCACCGCGCGCGCCATATCCGGAATCTTGGAGGCGCGTGCCAGTGCGGCGCTCGGCAGTAGATGGAAGTGCAGCAGGTCTAGCGTGCACCCACGCTTCAGCATCATCTGCGCTGCCACGGGCGAATCGATCCCACCGGAGAAGAGTGCCAGCACGCGACCGCTCACCCCCACCGGCAAACCACCCGGCCCCGGCAAACGACGCACAAAGCAATAGGCGGCATCCTCATAAATCTGGATGCTCACCGTCACATCGGGGTTCTTGAGCTTGACCGGCGCACCGGTCATTTCCACGATGCGTGCCCCAATTTCTCGATTGACTTCCGGGGAGTGGATCGGGAACTGTTTGTCGCCGCGCGTGGTATCGACCTTGAACGTGGTAGCTGATGTCACTGTGCCCTCGGCAAGCTGTAACGCGGCCCGGCTGATTACTTCGAAGTCAGCGGGTACGATGACCGTCGGAGCGAAGTAGGCGATGCCAAATATCTTGTCGAGTCGCGCTTCGATGATCTCGGCGGGCAGATCAGCCAGTACTTTGACGAGAATGTGGCTGTGAAAGGCCTTCACTTCCGTATCTTCTGCGTCGTGCAGCACCGTGCGGATATTCTTGACCAACTGACGCACGAAGTAACTCCGGTTGCGACCTTTCAACCCCAGCTCGCCAAAATGCACAATGTATGCTTGCATGCACACTCCTCTACATAGAATAACGGCGTGTGAGTGTCACACGCCGTCTGTGTCACGTGGGATGGTAGGCGTGGTTACGAACGCCGACGCACGACTCCCAAACCGATCGAGAACACACTTCCTATCACGAATAGGACCAGTGCACTCACCAGCGCGTGGGTGTTCTGCAGACCGCTTGGGGGTAATATCCCGCCACTCCCTGTGGGATAGAGTCCCATGTAAACGTAGGTAACTTGCCCTGATTCCGGCACTTGGACCACGCGCTCCACCGGCGTCGTGGCAACGTAGCCTTGGGGAATGTAGAATTTCACTCTCCAGCCACCATTTGCCAACGGCGCTGGCCCAAAGGTCCCCGTAGCATACGTGTTGCCGAACTCGTCCACGCTGCGATTCTCCGAATAGTAGGTGTGGCTGTACTCGCCATTGGAGACGGTGAAATAGACCCCACCTAAGCCTTGCTCGTTGGCATCCATTTTGCCGTTGCGATTGACATCCACAAACGCCGCGCCACGGATGGTACCTTCGCCTGGACCGTAAGCAGGCTTTGCAGCGATCGAGAAGACGCTTAATACGCACAAGAGTAGAATGATCCCGCGTTGTGCTTTCGTGGACCATAGGCCCTTTTGCTCGAACCGGTTGAACAGATTTAGTGGATTCATTTTCTTTAACCCTCCTGATCATCCTGGTCTTACTTTATTGTACAGTGAAAAATGCTGTTTTGCAAGAGCTACCCGAACAGATTTCTTACCTTTTGCAAACTCCGGGGTTCGCACTAGAATCTATGCGTCAATTTCGTTGAACCCGTTGACAGCAAAGCAGGTTTATTATGCCCCCAGAAACTACCGCGACGCCTCATGATGCATTGCCCATCGCGGAACTGTTGGAGACGCTAGAATTGCTCGTTTCCCAGGCCCGTGCCTATGAGCGTGCGCTACCGCCCGACAACTACCCGGCGCGTGCTGCTGTTGCCACACTCGGTGAACTAGCGCGGCAGGCATTGAACGAGGCCCGCGATATCGCGGCGTTGGTCAGCCCGCCGGCTCCGGCTGCTCACCCCTTTTCCCCACGCGAATACGAGGTACTCACCCTCGTCGCACAAGGACTGACCAATCGGGAAATCGCCTACCGGCTCGGCATCAGCGACCGGACCGTGCAGTTCCACGTCAACGCGATCTTCAACAAGACCGGCGCACAATCGCGCACGGAGGCCGTCGCACTGGCGTTGACACGACGGTGGTTGGAGATAACGGATAGCGAATAACGAATTACGAATCATGGATTGTCATCGTCAATTTGCCCACCTGTGGACTTTGACAGGGCGTTCTCTGTGGTAATAGCCGGTGTATCCATCACAAGCTTGTGCTATGCTGAAGATAAATTTGGAAGCAGCAACACGCTATCAGTTTTCAACCATCAGCAAAGGAGACATATGATGAAAACGCAAGAAGTTTTGGCCGCATTGGGGCCATTGGCTCCTCTTTACGAAGACCCGGATGTGCGCGAGATCATGGTGGATGCGCCGGACACGGTGTATGTCGAGCGTCACGGCAAGTTGGAGGCGACCGATGTGCAGTTTGACTCGCCCGAAGCACTTCGCGCCGTCATCGATGGGATGCTGGTCCTGGCCGGGATCATACTCAACCCGGAGAACCCCATCGGCGAGATGCGCTTGCCCGATGATGCCCGGCTACTCGTCGTTATCCCACCGACCGCGTTGAACAGCCCGACGTTGGTCATTCGCAAGCCGTCACCGGATAAAATGACCTGGGAGCGCTTGTTCGAGTATGGCTCGGTCACGCCAGAAGCGCGTGATTTTCTCCAAAACGCCATCAACGCGCGGGTCAATACCCTCATCGCTGGCGGGCCGGCGAGTGGCAAAACCACCGTCGCCAACATGCTGGCTGAGATGATCCCTACCGACCAACGTATTGTCGTCGTCGAACAAACGCACGAGATGCGCATTGACCATCCTCATCGCGTCTGGCTGGAGGCGGGCGGCCCGGCGAACCTCACACTGGCCGACCTTCTGGAGACAGCCTCGCGGATGCGCCCGGATTGGTTGATTGTAGGGGAGATGCTTGGCGGGGAGGCGATGCGGGCCATGCAAGTGATGAGCCTCGGTTACAATGGAATCACGCTCATCCATGCGACCAGTCCCGAAGATGCGTTGTCGCGTCTGGAAACTTTCTGTCTGATGGCGAACCTGGGGCTAGGGCTGACAGAAATCCGTCGCCTGATTGCTTCAGTTTTCCAACTGATCACGTACCAGGAGTTGCGACCCGATGGACGGCGTAAGTTCATGCAGTTCGTGGAACTGGTCGGGTTGGAAGGCGACCTGCGCTACAAACTCAGGCCACTATTCCGCTTCAACGCGGACAAGAATGTCTTGGAGCACACCGGGGAGCATCCGGCGTGGGAGAAAAGATAGAACCAGCCTGAGCTGTGAAAAACCGGGATTCTGTACAGAATCCCGGTTCTTTTTTCAGGCGCGGTATTCGGTGGTATACTTGGGGTGACAAACCACCATAAGGAGACCCCTATGGCGAATACTGGGCCACTGAATATCGGCATCATCGGCGCAGGCGTGACTGGCCTCAGCGCTGCCTACGACTTACTCAAGGCCGGTCATCGTGTCACCGTCTACGAAGCCCGCCCCTATGCTGGTGGGTTGGCAGCCGGGTTCAAAGATGAGGCCTGGGAATGGCCTCTGGAACGTTTCTATCATCACATCTTCGCCGGAGACAAAGACATCATTGGTCTCGTCGACGAAATCGGCATTGGGGATCGGCTCTTTTTCCCCAGTCCGGTCACATCGATTTACAAAGATGGGCGCTTATATCCTATCAACAAGCCGATGTTTGGTCCGTGGCTGGAGAAGCTGCCACTCGGCACACAACTTGCCAATCTGGGCGATCTGGCAGCGACGGCGCTGCGCGTGCTGGCTTTCAAACCGATCCCTCTGCTGGCGCGCTTCCGCGTGGGGCTGATGACGGCTTACATTCGCTATGGCCTGCGCTGGCAGTCATTGGAACAGGTCACGGCGCACGAGTGGCTCTCCCGCGCCGTTGGTGCCAAGGCCTATGAGGCATTCTGGCAGCCCCTGCTCGAAGGTAAGTTCGGTGAGTATTACCAGCAGGTCAACATGGCGTGGTTCTGGGCGCGGATCGTCGCTCGCAGTCCCAAACTCGGCTACTTCGTCGGCGGGTTTCAAGGCTTCATCGATGCGTTGGCGGACAAGGTCCGCGTACTCGGCGGCGACGTTCGCTTGAATACGCACGTGCGTGGCATCCATCCCCAAGCAGATGCCCGTGCAGACACGGGGCAAATCCGGCTCGAACTGCGCGATGAGGCTCCCCTCCACGACCGTGTGCTGGCGACGTGCTCACCGCGGATGCTCAGGGAGCTCACGAGGTTGGCAGACCAGCCTACTGAATTGCCAGCGTCGTACACCGCCGGACTGGACAAACTGAAGTCGATGGGAGCAGTAGTGATGGTAATGGCGCTCAAGCAACCCGTCACCCCTGAGCATTACTGGATCAACATCCCCAAGCGTGAAGGTTTTCCCTTCCTGGCTTTTGTGGAACACACCAACTACATCGACAAGCAGCACTACGGTGGCGATAACCTCATCTACTGCGGCGACTACCTCTCGCCGGGCCATCCCTACTTCGATATGGAACCGGAGGCATTGCTGGAGACCTTTGTCCCTGCCATTCAGCGCCTTAACCCAGCCTTCGACCGCTCGTGGATCCGCAAATACTGGAAGTTCAGCGAAATCTACGCGCAACCTGTACCTTTCCTCAACCACTCGCAAAACATCCCACCCATTCAAACGCCTATCTCCAACCTGTACATGGCTAACATGAGCCAGGTATACCCGTGGGATCGCGGCACCAACTACGCCGTGGAAATCGGTCGGCGCGCAGCGAAGATAGTAGAGAGTAAGGAGTAGGGCGTATGGAAGAGCCACAAGTGGCGATTTTTATCGACTTTGAGAACGTGGCGATCTCGGCAGAGGACGTGTATGGCAAGTGCGACCTGGGGCTGATTATGGCCGTAGCAGAACGGTGGGGACGCATCGTCATTCGCCGTGCCTACTGCGACTGGACCGGCTTCGAGCAGTACCAACAGGACCTCATCGAACACGCCGTCGAACTGACGCAGTTGTTCCGCTATAGTTCGCGCCATCGCAAGAACGCCGCTGACATCCAGATGGTCGTCGATGCGCTGGAGACTGCCTTTACCCATCCGGAGATCGAGACCTTCATCCTTGTGACCGG
>JBJYXQ010000544.1:0-4844 GCA_046260035.1 Anaerolineae bacterium | reverse complement strand
GGCAACGCCGTCAACGGCAGCCAGTTGAAGATGATGATGCTCAAGATGGATCCCACCTTCAGCGAAGGAGACTTGGGATACCCGCAGTTCCGCAGCTTTGTGGAAGCGCAATCCGATCTCGTTAAAGTGGACGTGCGCGAGCAAATTCTCTGGGTATCGCTCAAGCCTGCTGCCGCCCTTGCCGCTACCGAGGATCAATTGATGCAGTATCGCGTTTGCCTCAGCACCGCCGGACTATCTCTATCGGATCCTCACACGCGCGCCGATGTTCTGCTCGATTTGTACGCGTTGCTCTCTGAATCACCCGGCGTCTACACTTTTGATCAGGCCGTCATCCACCTGAAGGCGAAGTACGACACGGAGAACATTCTGCGTTCGCGCGAAGAGGTACAGGAAGTTGCCAAACTGATCAAATATGCCGATGTGCTCACGGTGCAGCCTCAGTCCTGGCAGCTCGATGCACTCGCCGTCAAAGCGGGCTTGCAAGCGCAAGATTTCGTCGACCGCAGCGAAAGTGCGTATCTGATGGTGATGCTCCAAAACAACCTGGAACTGAAGCCCGATCTGCTGGCGCAATTGCTCTTTGGGACCCTGGATCAGCGCGCGCGGGTGATGCGCCTGATTACGCTCTCGCGTCAGGCTTGGTCGGCGGCGCTCGAGTCAGCCCGCAAAGCCCAGGTCCCGATCAGCGAGGGCGCGTGCTACCTCAACGACATTGAGCAATTGTTACCCATCCTACAGGCATTGGAAAAGGTGGAACTGACAGGGCCATTAACACTTGAGCGAGCAGCGCAGTTGAACCAGGAGGGCCTGCACATCCGCATGACGGATTTTGAGAAAGCCCGCGAGTACTTCATCCAAGCTGCGCGTATGGTGTGCGATTTGATGCGTGCCGGCAGCCAGGGCGCGGGGCGGATGGAACTGGAGTGGTACCTCGCCAGTTACTGTGCCGCGAGTGCGGGCCAGTATTATTTCCGCTCCGAATACACCCAGGCAAAGGAATACTACTTGGCATTTTTCGCACTGGCAAAAGAAACCGAACCGGTATGGGAAAAGGTACAGCGATTGGTGGAGCCGTTGCTGTCATTCTATTTCATCATTGCCGCTGGAGCCTACGGCGAGCTACTCGAATTTCGTCCAGGGCGCACGCATCCGGCGCGGATGGCTATCGCGCTCTACACTTATCCTAACGAGACTGTGCGCGAACAGTGGCTTGCCCTTGCCCAAGAACTCTTCGCCATCAACCCGGCAGTGTTGCGCAGCGTTGTCCACCGCTTGGAAATCCTGGAGCAAACAACGCAAGTTCCCGGTGCGAGGGAAACTCGGTTAGCTTTGGAGACCAAAGTACTGAAGGAATGATAATAACAGCAAAATATGTTCCTTTGAAATTATACGCAAATCTAACCAAAAGTTATTGACAAACGCCTTAATATGGCCTATACTATAATTACTTGAAGCCCCAAGGAACAAAGTTACTAACAGGGGAAGATAACCGAAAAACAAGCTAAAGTTGGTAAACGGCAGACATCTTCGTCCAATTGGAGAAGAAAGAAACCGTAAGTCAATGAAAAGGTAGAAACAATACCAGGAAATTGACAAGCAGAAAGTTGGAAGAAATCTCAACTCACTGGGAACCAACGTAGGCAACCTTCCATAAGTCATGGAAGCAAGTAAGTTATCCAAAACTGAAAAGTAACCAAGTCACTTGGGGCTTCACCCTGCAAGGGAAGCAGTCCTGGAAAGCGTAAGCGGCTCTTGCCTCAAATCTGTTTCGCCACTGATTTCCCTAATGACTGATGCGCACCGCGATGATGCTGATGACGAGCGCTACCAGTAACACGATGACGATAAACGTCACTAACTGCCGCTCCAGCCTGGTCGGCTCCACCAAACGCCCCGAAATCCAGAGAAAGGTACCACCTGCCAAACCAAAGCCCAGAAGTACCCCGATTGTGTAGACCATTGCCGTGGCCATCAAGCGTGGCAGGTCTACGGTGATGATGAGCTGCCCGAACACGGCAATGGCGAAGCGGCTGCCCAGAAAGGCGTAACCACCGGCAATCACCAGCGCGCTGACCATCATCAGCATCCCCAGCGTTTGTTTTCTGCCACGCTCAATCCACCAGGTGACTGCACCGAGCACCAATAGCGCCAGCGCAAAGGTAAACACCACAATCGAGAGGAATTCAATGGCCATGGTTCCTCCAAAGAGTCTGGGCGCGAAGACTCGCGCGTCATCAGTCAGATAGTCTGTGGTCACAGCCGCGGTATTTATGCTGTGTAAGTCTTGAACTTTTCTACATTGCAATGCAAGATAATAATAGTGCAGAAGCGGCAAAGTGCCAATGGCAGTTTACGTTTTTCCCATTCGGCATAAACTGAGAACAACTTGCCCTAAAGACCTGGGATTATAATCATTTTTCAATTTGTTGTCGACAAGGAGTACACGATGAATCCTCAAGGAAAAATAGCGATGGTGACGGGTGGCGCAGTCCGTGTGGGACGTGCGCTTACCTTGGCCCTGGCGCGCTGCGGCGCGAACGTGGTCGTGCATTACAACAGCTCGGCGGGACCGGCGGAAGAGACTGCTGCCGAAGCGCGTGTCTTGGGCGTTGACGCGTTGACCGTACAGGCCGACATCGGCAACCCTGAGGCCGTCGCGGGACTTGTACGCACCGTCGAGGCGACCTTCGGTGGTGTCGACATCCTGGTGAACAGCGCCTCACCCTTCGTCCGGGGACAGCTTCATAACACAACACTGGAACAATGGCGTTTCGTGCTCGGTGCGCTGCTTGATGGGCCGTTCCTGTTATGCCAGGCCTTTGCACCGTATATGATCGAACGAGGTGCAGGGCTAATCGTCAATATCCTGGATCGATCGGCCTTTACGCCATTTCCCGCGCATCTGGTCCACAGTGTTGGCAAACATGGCCTGTTGGGCCTCACTCGCAGCCTGGCTATCGAGTTAGGGCCTGCCGTGCGTGTCAACGCCATTGCACCTGGCCCAGTGCTCCCGCCGCCGGGATACTCGCCCGAACAAAACGAACGCATCGCACAGGGCACACTCCTGCAGCGGTGGGGATCGCCCGACGATGTGGCCAAAGCGTTGTTGTATTTCATCGATGCGGATTATGTCACCGGTGACGTGCTCTTCGTCGACGGCGGAGAAAGGTGGAAATGATAGAAGATTAAAGATTTGTTGATTGGAAATTGAAAATTGCGGGGACGCATTCCGAATAGCTATTTTCAATTTGCCATTCACCATTTCCCATTCATCATTCGCTGATTCGCTTATTCCATGTATAATGTCCGCTATGGAAAACAAAAATGCAGAACGCTTACAAAAGATTCTCGCCGCCGCGGGTTACGGCTCGCGCCGGGCTTGTGAACGAATGATCGAAGATGGGCGTGTGGCCGTCGATGGGCAAATTGTAAAACTAGGCGACAAGGCCGATCCGGCAACACAGCGCATCACGCTGGACGGCGAACCGATCCGCCGGCCGCAAGCTCATACCTACGTTGCCCTTTACAAACCGCGTGGCTATATCACCACCACCAGTGATCCTGAAGGGCGACGAACAGTTATGGATCTGATTCCCCTGACCCAACGCCTCTATCCCGTGGGCCGTCTGGACGCCGACAGCGAAGGCTTGTTGCTACTCACCGATGATGGCGAGTTAACCGAGCGTCTTACCCATCCACGCTATGGGCACGCGCGCGTCTATCGTGTGCTGGTGTCGGGTGAGCCCAATGCGGAAACCATCGAACGCTGGCAGCGGGGTGTCACGCTGGACGACAGGAAAGCGAGCTTCAGCCAGGTGCAGGTGGAACATCAGGAGCACGGCCAGACATGGTTGCGCGTCACCGTCCACGAAGGCCGCAAGCATCTGGTTCGGCGTGTCGTGGCTGCCCTTGGCCATCCGGTGCAGCGCCTTATCCGTGTGGAAATGGGATCGCTGAAATTGGGCGATCTCCCCACTGGTCGTTGGCGCTATCTGAGTACCGGTGAGGTTAATGCTTTGCGTAAGGATGCTGGCCTCACGCGCTCCGAACCGACATCCAACCGCAAGCCGCGCGGTCGCTATGATCGTTCCCGGAAGGAGACGTCCCGTCAGCGCAAGCCCGCAGGCGGTCGCAGATCTTCGTCTTCAACGAGGAAGCGCCGGTGAAACCCTCGACCATCGCTATCGACGGCCCGGCAGCTTCGGGAAAAAGCACCATCGGTTATCATTTGTCGCGTTATCTCGCGTACCTCTATCTGGATACAGGCGTGCTCTACCGCGCTGTGACGTGGGCCGCACTCGACCGAAAAACTCCCATCGCAGATGAATCCGCCATCACGCATCTGGCCGAAGAACTGCACATCGATGTGACGCCGCCCACGGAGACGGATGGGCGGCAATACACGGTGTCTGTTGAAGGCGGTGACATCACCTGGGCCATCCGTACACCGGAAGTGGATGCTGCCGTCTCGCCGGTCTCCGCGTACCCCGGCGTGCGCGAAGCACTCACGCGCCGTATGCGCGAAATCGCCGCGTTGGGACGCGTCGTCATGGTCGGACGTGACATCGGCACGGTCGTTATCCCTGATGCAGATATGAAACTTTACGTGATTGCGTCAGCGGAGGAACGGGCGCATCGCCGCCAATTGGAGATGCAGACCAAAGGTGAGTCTCAGGAGTACGGTGATGTCCTGGCAAGCCTCCAACGGCGTGACAAGATAGACAGTAATCGCAAAGCTGCCCCGCTCAAGGCTGCGCCTGATGCCATCATCTTCGACAACACCGATCTCACCATTGAACAGATGCTTAAACGGGTTGAAAGGCTGGTTGATAGCTGCGACC
>JBJYXQ010000543.1:0-4312 GCA_046260035.1 Anaerolineae bacterium | reverse complement strand
AGACCGGCACCCTGACCCAGAACAAGCTGACGCTGGGCGATCCGTTCAGCGTGAATGGTATCCCTGCCGACCAGGTCATCCTCTGGGCCGCACTGGCTTCTCGTGAGGAAGACAAAGACACCATCGACATGGCCGTGATTGGCGGTCTGAAAAATGATCAGGCCTTGAAAGGCTACCAGGTGGTTCATTTCCGGCCGTTCGACCCGGTGCATAAGCGCACCGAAGCCATCGTCAAAGGCACGGACGGCAAGGAGTTCAAGGTAGCCAAGGGCGCGCCGCAGGTGATCTTGGAGTTGTCGGCCAATGCAGGACAGGTCAAGCTCGCAGTTGAGAAGGCGGTCAACGAATTTGCGGCGCGCGGCTTCCGTTCATTAGGCGTGGCCCGGGCAGATCAGGAAGGCAAGTGGCAGTTTATTGGCGTGTTGCCGCTGTTCGACCCGCCCCGCGAGGAAGCCAAAGCGACTATCGCGAGCGCCCGACAGATGGGGGTAAACGTCAAGATGGTGACGGGCGATCAACTGGCCATCGCTCGGGAAACCGCCGAAAAATTGGGGCTGGGCACAAACATCCTGGATGCCAGTGGCTTCGGCGACACGAAGGTTCACGAGACAACCCAGTTGGCGGAGTCCATCGAGAAAGCGGACGGCTTCGCCCAGGTGTTCCCCGAACACAAGTTCCACATAGTGGATGTCCTGCAAAAACGCGGTTATATCGTCGGCATGACGGGCGATGGGGTGAACGACGCCCCGGCGCTAAAGAAAGCAGACTGCGGCATCGCCGTTTCCGGCGCGACAGACGCGGCGCGCGCCGCGGCGTCTATCGTGCTGATGACGTCGGGCCTGTCGGTGATCATTGACGCGATGAAGGAGAGCCGGAAAATCTTCCAGCGGATGAATAGCTACGCCATATACCGCATCGCTGAAACGCTGCGCGTGCTGTTTTTCATGACGCTGGCGATCCTGGTGTTTAACTTCTATCCGGTGACCGCTGTGATGATCGTGATGCTGGCGTTGCTCAACGACGGGGCGATCCTGTCCATCGCATACGACAGCGTTCATTACAATGATAAGCCCGAGGCCTGGCAGATGCGCATGGTGCTCGGGATCGCCACGGTGCTGGGCGCCATCGGGGTTGTCGCTGCCTTCGGCTTGTTTTATCTCGGTGAGCGCGTCTTTCATCTCGACCGTGCGCACATCCAGACGCTGATGTACCTGAAGCTGTCCGTGGCTGGACACTTGACGATCTTCCTCGCGCGCACGCGTGGCCCGTTCTGGTCCATACGCCCCGCGCGGGTGCTATGGGTAGCGGTGCTCGGCACGCAAATGTTGGCAACTCTGATTGCAGTGTATGGGGTGTTCATGACACCCCTCGGCTGGGGCTGGGCTTTGTTCGTTTGGGGCTATGCGCTGGCCTGGTTCCTCGTGAATGACCGCGTGAAACTGCTTGCATATCGGATTTTTGACCCTACGGAAATCCCATTGTTGGTCAAGAAGCCGCTCGACCTTACCCCGCGTATCGCCACACGGGCCTATGAACTCTACGAGCAGCGAGGTCGCCGTGAAGGCCACGCGACTCAAGATTGGGCTCAGGCGGAGAAGGAGATTCTGGAAGATGACTCATCAATAGACAAGCACAACCCACGCAGCTCGTGACAAAGAAGGGAAAAAGATGAAAATCAGTTCAACGGATTTCCGTGTGCGGCCCGATGAAAAGGTCAAACTCAGGGAGTGGCCGACGATTGTGAAGCCCTTCTGCAAGTCGAAGCAGCGGTATCGAAAACTCCTAGGAAAATACGTTGCGGATCGTCTCGCCGTGTTTTGGAGGACGCACAGTCTATCGTCAGCGCTGCTATGGCGTCCACGCCATAGTTGCCGACGACCCAACGAAGGAGAGCGAGAATGAGCAATGATGTTTTGAAGACTTTATCACCCGTTGATTGGGATCATTTGTCCATCAATACGCTCCGTTTTCTATCAATCGACGCGGTCCAAAAAGCCAACAGTGGGCACCGCGGCTCACCGATGGGTGCTGCCGCTTTGGCATACGTCTTGTGGATGCGCTTCCTAAAGCACAATCTATCCAACCCAAGATGGTCCGACCGCGATCGCTTTTTACATACGCCCACCGATCAGACTGGCTGCTTTAATGAGTATGCCTGTAATATATGTTTTCACGCATGACAGTATCGCCCTGGGAGAAGACGGCCCCACGCACGAACCAGTCGAGCAACTCCTGGGGTTGCGTTCTATCCCCAATACGCTGGTCATCCGTCCAGCTGATGCGAACGAAACTGCCGCTGCCTGGCATATTGCCATTGAACAAAAAGATGGACCAGTAGCCCCGATCCTCACCCGGCAGAATCTACCGATCCTGGATTTGCAGAAATACTCACACCTTCCGCTCGGCGTTCGTTCGGGCTGGCATAATCCTGCGCATACAACCGGAAACACTCCTTCGGATATTACCTTGATGCCATCGGTTCCGAGGTCCAACTGCCGCTTGTGACACGCGAGAAACCGGGAGCCCAGGGCGTCAGGGCGCGCTCTGCCAGCCTGCCATGCGGGAATCTGTTTGACGCACAACCCGTCGAATATCGAGAAGTGGGCTTACCGCCGGGAGTTCCCATGCTGGCCATCGAAGCTGGCATTTCTCTGGGCTGGCGGCCTTACGTTGGGCCTGGCATTGAGGTGATCGGGGTAAATCATTTTGGGGCTTCCGCTCCTGGTAGCGTGGTTATGAACGAACACAGTTCTGATTTCGACTCAACAAATGTCGTGGATTTCCCTCCACTCTCGGCGGAGTACGCTCGCGACTAGGGGCTCCTGATGTGGAGCTAAAAACCCACACTGCCCCGATGACGGCCCTCGCATTGAGATGTATACTAGGAATATCCAAAGGGTAGGCGCCTTGTCATCAAATAAGGAAGAGAACCATGATTACTCAACTAAATCGTAACTGGTGGCTATTAGCGTGGCGCGGCTTGATTCCTGTGCTGCTTGGCCTGGCGCTTCTCGTTCGGCTCGACATTACGGTGGCGGCAATGGGGCTGCTGTTTGGCGTCTTTGCACTGGCCGACGGCCTCCTGGCCTTGATCGTGAGCCGGCTTGACCGCTATCAGTCCGATCACGGGCGGGTGTTGCTGCTGAAGGGACCGGGAAGCATCGCCATCGGGGTGCTCGCCCTTCTCTGGCCGAGCATCACGGCCCAGGCGCTGGTCTCTGTCATTGCAGCCTGGGCGATCCTGACTGGCGCGTTGGCGGCCGTGGCGGCGCTTGATCGGCGCGACGCGGTTGAAGGCGAGCGGCAGTCAGCTTGGGACAACCTGATCGAGCGCGAGATGATGCGCGTTCGCTAAAAGGTGCGGGAGCAGATCGAACGCTGGCGCTCTACGCTGCCCAGTGCGCCGACGCAAAGTTGGGGGTAGCATTTTCAAAAGATCCAGGAGGAAATACGATGGATAGCAAAAACCTCACTCGTGAAACGGGCCAGGCAAGAGGTAACCTGATGCGGCAAGAGCAGCAACTGCGCCAGGCCAAAGGGAATCTCAAGGACGCAACCCGCAATCGTATCGTTGGCGGCGTTATACTGCTGATTGGCATGTTTGCTCTCATCAAGATTAGTGTTCCCATTGGCGTTGTCGTTTTGCTCATTGGCGGTTGGCTGTTTGTCAGAGCGTTCGTTAAAATGCGTCAAGAGCGCAGCTCAATTGGTATGAGTACCGACAGAGTCACCAACGCCTCAGCCAAGCTGGCTGAACTCCAAGCGCAGCCGCCTGATGCGGAATAGCGAGTTAGTGCCGACACGAGCATTGCCCCGGTCACTCGCAGTGTGCAGAGCACACTCGAGTGGCTCGAGCAACATAGGTAAAAAACCCCCTGAAAACGTGGATTTGCGGCCATACCACTGGCCCAGGTTCAGAGTGAAAGGGTGACCTGTATGGAACGACGCGTGCATGTTCTGATTGTGGACCACGAGATACACACACGCCAAGGTTTGCAGGCCTTGTTGGCCGCCTGGCCGCAGATTGACGTGATGGGTGCGGCGGCCAGTGGCGTGGAGGCGGTTCAACTGGCAGAGAAATGCCGGCCGGATGTGGCGCTCATAGACATCCCGATACCGGCACCTGCCTGGAGCGGAGCCGAAGGAATGGATGGATTGGAAGCGATCCGCTTAGTCAAAAGCCAGTGGCCGCAAATCAGGATCGTCGTAATGGCGATGTACGCGGGTAGTCGGGCGTCCGCATTAGCCGCCGGGGCTGACGCCTTTTTGCTCAAGGGCTGTCCGGCGCAAGATCTGTTGGATGCGATCGCAA
>JBJYXQ010000542.1:0-2200 GCA_046260035.1 Anaerolineae bacterium | reverse complement strand
CGAAGATGAAGACCTCTTCCGTATCATGGACGTGGCGCGGCTCTGGGTGGGCGATCTCGCCGGGTTTGAAGATGTAGACGCCACCGCGGGCAATGGTGCGGTCGCCCATAATGTCCGGCAGCCAACGCGAATCCGTGTGCTTTACGTCAGACAGATGTAGAAATTTCATTGTGCTTGCTCCTTTGTGTCATTGTCAGGCTCGCTGGGTGGCTTTGGTGTCACCAGCACCTTATCCACCCGTCGCCCGTCCATGTCCACTACCTCAAAGCGCAAGCCGCTACATTCGAACCATTCGCCGGACATGGGGATGCTTTCCAGGAAGTAGATGATAAATCCGCCCACGGTTTGGTAGTCGGCCAGCTCCTCGTCGGGCAGTTTCTCGATATCGAGCAGTTTTTTCAGCCGCTCGATGGGCAACATTCCATCCAGCAACCAGGACCCATCCTCGCGTTGGATGGCTTCGGGTTCTTCCGGCTCGTCGTTGGCGGGTAGATCGCCCACGATGCTCTCGAGGATGTCGGTGTCCGTCACCATGCCCTGGATCACGCCATACTCATCGACGACGACGGCAACATGCACGCTCTTCTGCTTGAACAAGTCCAGCAATCTCAGGGTCGGCATGTTTTCGGGCACAAAGAGGGGCGGACGCGTCAGCGCGCTCAAGTCCAGCGTATTTTCGGTCAAATTCTGTGCCAGGATGTCTTTCGCGTACACCACGCCAAGGAGGTTGTCCAGATCGTCCTTGCTTAGGAGAAAACGCGAGTAGGGGCTCAGGATGATCTTCTGTTGTGTGGTTTCCGGTGGGTCTTCCATATCCAGCCAGATGATTTGGGGCCGCGCGGTCATCACTGCGCCCACCCGCTGTTCGTCCAGCCGGAGGACGCTTTCGAGGATGTCCTGCTCGGTTTCTTCGAGCGCACCGCTTTGCGTGCCCTGCTCGATGAGGATTTCGATTTCTTCCTGGGTGATCATTGGCTCGTTAGAAGGTTTGATTTTCAGGAACCGTAACACGAGGTTGGTGGAGAGGCTGAGCAACTTGACCAACGGTGAAGCCAGCATTGAAAGGAAATTCATCGGCGCGGATACGATGACGGCAATGCGTTCCGGGTTGTTGAGGGCGAGCCTTTTGGGAACCAGTTCGCCGATAATGAGCGACAAATAGGTGACGACGATGACGACGACTGCCACACCGATGGCGTCGCTATAGGGCTGTATTGAAGGAAATGTACTCAGCCAGGTGGCGATCATTTTGGCCAGCGTCGCGCCACCGAACGCGCCGGATAAAATGCCGATCAACGTGATGCCAATTTGCACGGTGGCCAGGAATTTGTTGGGGTCATCGGCGAGTTTCAACGTGAGCCGGGCGTAGCGGTTGCCTTTCTCCGCCAACTGTTGCAAGCGTGTCTTGCGGGCGGAGACGATGGCCATTTCTGACATCGAAAAAATGCCGTTGGTAAGCAGTAAAAGAGCAATCACGACAATCTCTAAAAACGGATCGTTCATCACACTCCTGACCTTATCGCGGTGTTACATTTTGTTACTGGGATGTGATCTATCATATCATAACATGCGATATTCGCATCCTTGCCATTTATGCGATATTCGATCTACTGACCTATCGACCAGCGTAACACCATCCGCCTTTGGGCCTCCGTCTCCGGTGAGGGGCTGCGGGCAAAGAGCGTGTCGGCCCGCAGCTTGCGAATCGTTTTCAGCGCCTTGCCGCCGTCCATCCCATGGCGCACCAGGTAACAGCCGATGACAGTTCCTGTCCGCCCCAGTCCTCCCAGGCAGTGGACGTAGACGCGCTGCTGCGCTTGCAGCGCGTGATCCAGCACGTTGAGGATCGTCGTCATCTCCTGCGGTGATGGCGTGTCAAAATCTGTGATGGGAAACCGCTGGTGGCGCGCCTTCCCGCCCAGCTTAAGCGCGTAGGGTGGGGCCTCGTCTTTCTCGGTCAGGTCGATAAAAAGTTGGATGCCGGCCTGTAACAGCCGTTCTAATTTATCGTTGGTGACATGCGCCCGACGTGGCACGGGATACGGTCCAGCCAGAAGAAGACCTGGCTCCACCCAATACGCTTCAGGGAACGGTGTATCCATCAGAAAGGTTCTGCCTTCTCCCAGATCGCCGGATCGTACGCGACACCCAGTCCTGGCCCGGTGGGAACGGCGACCGCGCCGTTGCGGATGGCGAAGTC
>JBJYXQ010000541.1:0-4638 GCA_046260035.1 Anaerolineae bacterium | reverse complement strand
GCTGCGCCGGAGTGTGTGCGTAAACTGCGCTTCGTCTTCGACAGCGACCTCAACCGCCTGGAAAAAGCCACGCTTGCCAATTACCCGCTGCACATCGAGCTGGTGGGCGTCCCGCAGACGCTCGTGCGCGCCTTCCGCGTCGAAGTTGAGGATGACGACGGCGCGTGGCGCATTGTTGCTCACGTGGAGAACAACTACCAACGCCTCGTGCGGCTGGACCTTGACGTGACGACTCGCGCCGTCCGCTTCATCCCCGAATCCACCTGGGGCGCGGATCAGGTTCACGTCTTCGCATGGGATGTGGCTTGACAAAATGGTTATCGACAGGATTTGCAAGACCATCAGGGGGCTGTCCCTGATATCCCAGAATCCTGTTCATCCTGTAAATCTTGTCAAACAAGGAGGAAAATATGACTCGAAAACTTTCACATAAAAATTCGACGAATTTGAAGAAATTTTACTATGGTGCCCCGTACTATCCCGAACATTGGGATGCTGCCACGCGCGAGAAGGACCCGGAGTGGATGGTCGAGGCTGGTTTCAACGTCGTCCGTATGGCGGAGTTCGCCTGGGATCTGATGGAGCCTGAGGAGGGTGTCTTCGACTTCACGCTGTTCGACGAGACGATTGCCCGGCTCGGCGAGAAGGGGGTCGCGACGATCCTCTGCACGCCGACAGCGACGCCGCCCCGCTGGCTGACGTACGCGCACCCCGATGTGCTGCGCGTCAACGCGGATGGCGTGGCGATGCAGCATGGTTCGCGGCAGCAAGCATGCCCGAGCAGCGCCGTCTTCCGCACCTACAGCCGCAGGATCACCCAGGCGATGGCTGAACACTTCGCAGATAATCCCTATGTCGTCGGCTGGCAGACCGATAATGAGTTGAACTGTCACTTCAGTGAGTGTCACTGCGAGAGCTGCCAGGCCGCGTTCCGTGAGTTTCTGGGCGCGAAGTACCGGCGTGAAGGTGTCGCCGACATCGATGCGCTCAACGCCGCGTGGGGCAATGCCTTCTGGGCACTCACCTACAGTCGCTTCGACGAAATCCAGACGCCCAAAAACGGCAAGCCTGCTTACGCCAATCCCGCGCATCTGCTGGACTACGCCCGTTTCATCTCGTGGAACGTCACTCGCTTCCAACGCGAGCAGGTGGAAATCCTGCGAGCGGCGAATCCGGCGTGGTTTGTCACACACAACGGGACATTCCGCCACATCGACTACCGCGGCGAATTCACACAGGACCTGGATTTCCTCGGGTTTGACGTGTACCCGTTCTTCGATCCTGATCCGATGCACCGTCCGCTCAGCCAGGCGTTTAACCTCGATCACGCGCGCGCCTGGTCGGGCAACTTTATGATCCCTGAGCAGCAGTCCGGGCCGGGTGGGCAGGGGGGCTACTTCCACGATAATCCCGAACCGGAGGAACTCCGGCGGATGGCGTATACGTCGATTGCGCATGGCGCGGACAGCCTCCTTTTCTTCCGCTGGCGGACGTGCCGCTTCGGCGCGGAGGAATACTGGTGCGGTATCCTTGACCATGACAATGTTCGCCGCCGTCGCTATAACGAGGTCAAGACGCTCGGGCAGGAGTTGCAGGGCCTCGGCGCGGAGGTGTTGGGGACGCACGTGCGAGTGGACGTCGGCGTTGCTGCTGCTGATATGGACGTCTACGACGCACACGAGGCGCTTTCGTTGGGCTTGCCTTCGCCCCACCAAGTCGCCGCGACAGTTCACAACTTCTTCTACAAGCGAGGCTACGCGGTGGGCTGTGTCCATCCCTCGGACGATCTGAGTGGGCTGAAAGCCTACATCATCCCCCACTGGGCGCTCTTCAATCCCGAATGGCTGCCGAATTTGACCAGCTTCGTCGAGAATGGCGGCACGCTTGTCATCGGCGCACGGACGGCGACGAAGGACTGGAATAACAATGTTGTTGCCCAGACGCCACCGGGCGCGCTTGTCCCACTGACAGGTGCGCGTGTTGCTGAATACGGCCGCCAGAACGCACCGGACAAGCGCCCACTGAGGATCAAATTCCCCAAAGCCAAGGTGCCTACATCCTACTGGTACGAGATACTGGAGGTTATGCCCGGTTCTGCTGTTATGGCGCGTTGGGAGGGACGTCTGCACCTTGAGCTAAAGCCCGCCATCATGATGAAGAAGATCGGCGCTGGGGCGACGCTATACGTGGGTACGTATTTCACCGAGGAGATTCTTGAGCAGTTGCTTCCAGCGCTTGAGGAGCGGAACGACCTTGCCCCGCTGTGGCCGTCCGTGCCGGAGAACGTCCACGTCGTCGTGCGGGAAAACGACGAGAAACGGCTCTGGTTCTTCATCAACGACACCGATGGCTTTGTATGCGTCGAGAATATCCCGGAGGGGGAGGACCTGGTTAAGGGACGGATCACGGGCAAGTTCTATCTGAAGCGCAACGAGATCGGGGTTGTCAAGCAACTGCACGAATGATCCAGTTAATCGCCGTTGATCTGGACGGCACGCTGCTGCGCAGCGACAGTGCGTTGGCCCCGGAGAGCGCACGAGCGCTGGCAGAAGCTGCGCGACGTGGTGTGCGCGTGATTCTGGCTTCGGCGCGGAACCCGTATTCGGCAGGCGCTTTTGCCCGCGAGATGGGCTTGCGCGACCCGATGGTCTGCTCGAACGGCGCGCAGGTGTGGGCGTCGCCGGATGGACCTGTGTGGTCCTATCGTGGGCTGCCCGCTGATATTGTTGAAGCTATTGTCATGTCAGCCGATGCGCGCGGCTGGAACCTCGTCACTACAGTAGGGGAAGTAACGTACTTCCGCCAAAAACCCGGGCAAGCACTTGGGTCGCGCGATGCGCACCACCACGTGGTTGCTACAAATGCGGAAGTGCTACGCTTTGGCACGCCGGTACGCATTCTGAACTATGAAGCCGATGCCATCCGGGCCATCCAAGCGCTACTCGAGGACGAATTTGCCGGGCAGTATTATCTGGAAACCTACTACTATCCCGATAGCACCGTGAAATCTATCGGCGTGTACGCGCCCGGCTCCGACAAGGGGACGGCGCTGACGTTGGTGCTGGATCATCTGGGAGTTGAGCAGGAGGCGGTGATGGCCATCGGTGATAATCCCAACGATCTGCCGATGTTTGCGCACGCCCATATCCGCGTGGCGATGGGCAATGCGACGGCGGAGGTCAAAGCGCGGGCTACCGTCGTCGCGCCTACCAATGACGAGGAAGGCGTTGCCTGGGCTGTGAAACGGTTTGTGCTGAGTCGAGATTAGGGAGGAATTTGCATCATGGCTGATTTGCCGGAACGATCCAACGATCCACTGCCTGAGGTGGCTTCCTATTACGAATGTAGCGACGAAGCCGAACGGCTGCTGCGTATCTCCGGGCAGCTTGAACGTGTGCGGACGCAGGAGATTCTCACGCGCTACTTGCCTCCGCCACCCGCTGTAATCCTGGACGTGGGCGGCGGCGCGGGCATTTACGCCCTGTGGCTGGCGGAGAAGGGGTATGAGGTCCACTTGATCGATCCGGCGCCCAAGCACATCGACCAGGCGCGCGCGGCCTCGGCGGCGCAGCCGGCGCATCCCCTTGCCAGCGCCGAAATCGGCGATGCGCGGGCGCTGCAATGGCCCGATGCCAGCGTCGATGTCGTGTTGCTGCTGGGGCCGTTGTATCATCTTCCAGAGCGCGAGGAGCGCGTGCAGGCCTGGCAAGAGGCCCGTCGCGTGGTGCGAGAGGGCGGTTTCGTCGTTGCGGCAGCCATATCGCGTTTTGCCTCGACGATGGACGGCCTGTTCTCCGGCTTCCTGGATGATCCCGCGTTCGTCCGCATCGCCCAGGAGGATCTACGCAGCGGGCAGCATCGCAATCCTACACAGCATCCTGGCTATTTCACCACCGCTTACTTTCACCATCCCGATGAGCTGAAATGCGAGATCGCCTATGCGGGTCTGCATCATGAAGCGACGCTGCCTGTAGAAGGCATCGGTTGCATGTTGCAGAACTTCGAGGATCACTGGCAGGATCCTGGACGCCGCGAGCGCTTGCTGGAAGTGCTCCGCTGGCTCGAAGGTGAACCATCCCTGCGCGGGGCTACCGGGCACCTCCTGGCGATTGCGCGAAAAGTATGAAGAGACAAATGTAGCGCAAGCTGTCAGCTTGCGGCTTGCGGAGAGAGGCAAACTAACAGTTTGCCCTACGTTGTGTTATTGGAGAGATACTATGCGTGGATGCGGAATGTTTTGTCTGGGTTTGTTGCTCGTTGGCTTGACGGCGTGTGTGGGAGCGGAACCGACGCCGTTCAGCACCACCACGCCCGGCGGGACATGGGACCTGGTCTGGTCTGACGAGTTCGATTACGAAGGCTTGCCCGATCCCGAGAAGTGGGGCTACGAAGTGGGGTACATCCGCAACGACGAGTTGCAATACTACACCGAGAAACGCGAGGAAAATGCGCGTGTGGAAGACGGTGTGCTCATCATCGAAGCGCGCAAGGATGGCGACACCGTGCCGGACGCGACCCGAGGCTATACCTCGGCCAGCCTGGTCACCAAAGACACTGCCACTTGGACCTACGGGCGCATCGAGGTGCGGGCAAAGCTGCCGCAGGGCGTGGGAACGTGGCCCGCAGCCTGGACGCTCG
>JBJYXQ010000540.1:0-2341 GCA_046260035.1 Anaerolineae bacterium | reverse complement strand
CGTTCACCGCGCCGCAGATTCACATCCAGCGTGGTGATGAAAGCCTGACATTGAAATTCCGTTGAGGTGATGATGGAACACGATGTTGTCCAAACCATTCGTTCAGCGTTGGCGCAAGCCCTGACTGATCCCGCTAATCTCAAAGGCTCTCGTCTGGCGACACCGGCTGTGCGCGCGGTCTCGCGTGAGGTCTTTGTACACGTGCGAAAGGACGATAAAGCGCACATCTTCGAGCTATGTGAGGCCCTGCTCTCCTCAAATTCCTGGGAGGAGCGCACCATAGCCTTCGATTGGGCGTACCGGTGTAAAACGGCTTTTGCCGAGACGGATTTTGCCCGCTTTGAGGGTTGGCTGCGTGACTACGTTACAGACTGGGGTGGCTGTGACGATTTTTGCACCCATGCATTTGGCCGGCTGATTTATCAGTATCCGGCGATGTTGCCGCAGGTGATGCCGTGGACTGCCTCATCCAACCGCTGGTTCAGGCGTGCTTCTGCAGTGGTGTTGATTTATGGGATCAGGAGGGACGTATTTTTCGATGCGGCATTTCAGACCGCCGATGCGCTCCTTACCGATGGCGACGATATGGTGCAGAAAGGCTATGGATGGATGCTGAAAGAGGTTAGCAAACGCACCCCTATGCCTGTTTTCGACTACGTGATGGCGCATAAACAGACGATGCCGCGAACGGCATTGCGATATGCGATTGAGAAACTCGAACCATCCTTGCGGCAGCAAGCGATGCGTAGGGATGGGTAGAAAGTCGTTCACATCTTTGAATATTTTCGTGGAGGTTAGGTATGTCATCCGTTAAAGTTACGATTATTGGCGCTGGAAGTGTTGTCTTCTCTCTCGGTCTGGTCAAAGACCTGTGTTTGACCGAGGGCTTGAAAGGCAGTATGGTCCATTTCATGGATATCAACGAAGAGCGACTGGATGTGGTCTACCGGCTAGCACAACGTTATGCCGAGGATCTGGGCGCGGATCTTAAATTCGCGCGCACGTTGGATCGCGCGGAGTCGCTGCAGGACACGGATTTCGTCATCAATACGGCGACGATCACGCACAACGAGTACTTCATGAAGCGGCGCCGCGAATTGGTGGCGGAGTACGGTTATTTCTATGGCCATACCGGGATGCCGGAGTATCACAACCTGCAATTGATGCTCGATGTCGCGCAGGACGTGGAATTTATTGCCCCCAATGCGTGGATTTTGCAGGCGGGCAATCCCGTCTTCGATGGCACGACGCTGATGGGGCGCGAGACCAACGTTAAGGTATGTGGCTTGTGCCACGGGCACTACGGTGTCTATGGCGTCGCGCGCACCATCGGCCTCGATCCCGAAAAGCTGACGTGGCAAGCGCCTGGCCTCAATCACAATATCTGGCTGACGCATTTCCATTATGAAGGCCAAGATGCCTATCCTATTTTGGACAGATGGATTGACGAGAACATTGAGCAATACTGGGCCGATCACAAAGAGACGGGCGTTTCGGCGCAATGGTCGCCGGCGGCGATTCACCAGTACAAGATGTATGGCCTGTTCCCCATCGGCGACACACCCCGCAGCGGCGGATGGTGGTATCACACCGATCTGGACACGCGCACACGCTGGTATGGCGCGGGTGGCGGCGGCGACACGCCGGAAGGCCGCGACCGCATCCTGCGCGGGAAAGAGGAGAAGTACGCCCAGATGAAAGAGGCGGCCTACGATGACAAAGTGCGCCCTATTGATCTGTTCGGTTCGAAAAAGACGCGGGAGCAGCACATCCCGATCATTGACGCGCTGGTCAACGACAATGAGTACCGCGCGCAGGTCAATGTGCTGAATAACGGCGCGCTACCCGGCTTGCCCGATGACGTGGCGGTAGAAGTGCCCGCTGTGGTCAACCGAATGGGTATCCAGCCGATCCGTGTGGAACCGCTGCCTAACAAAGTCATGCTGGAGTGCATTTACCCAGACTGGCTGGAGATGGAGCGCACGCTGGAAGCCCTGCTCAGCGGCGACAAGTCGATGCTGCTGTTCGGCGTCTTGCAGAGCCACCAAACGCGCTCTTACGATCAGGCTGTGGATGTGTTCAACGCTTTGTTCGACATCGAACCCAACGAGCCAATGGCCTACATCGAGGATATTCACGACCATTATGCATGGCCTGAGAACTGGGAATTGGGCTAGACCCGGTAGATCGAAATTAAGGCTTGTAGCAAAGCTTTAGAATCTATCCAAAAATTGTTTGACCGCTTGAATCACTTTTGTATCAGACCTAATAAATACGTTTCAGAATGTTATTCACAGTGCAAGTTACTCGTGATTGTGCCGGATTTTGCGGCTAAAGCCGC
>JBJYXQ010000539.1:0-1722 GCA_046260035.1 Anaerolineae bacterium | reverse complement strand
TCGGCGATGATTTTAGCGCCAGTGATGCCGCCACAATTGATGAGGTCGGGCTGGAGCGTATCGACGGCTTGGTTGAGGATGAAGGGCATTGCGGCTTCGGGTAGTTCGATATTCTCGCCCGTCATCAGCGGAAGGCGCGTGGTGCGACGCAGCGCCAGCCACGCCTCTGAGTAGATGGGAGCCAGGGGGTCCTCGTAGAACAGCGGCTTGATGTGTTCCACAGCTTCGGCGACCTTGATAGCGCTCGGTAGGTCCAGTTCGGCGTGGCAATGGACGATGATGTCAATGTCGTCGCCGAAGGCTTCACGGGCGAGTGTATAGGCCGTGTGAACCCTGCGCGCGTCCTGCGGGCCAATGCTGGTAATGGCTTCCTGCATGTTGACACCCAGCGCGTGGTGAATGTCCACTTTGAAGGCCTTGAAGCCACGTGGATCGTCTTTTAGCTCCTGCGCCCTGTCGTGCCAGGCGGCCTTATCGAAAAAGTCGCCACCGGCACAGTGCGAATAGAGCTGGATTTCGTCGCGGAAGTTGCCGCCGAGCAATTTGGAGACCGGTTGCCCCAAGAGCTTACCTGCCAAATCCCACAACGCGATGTCGATCCCGCTCAACACCTGCATAACCCTGGCCCGTTGGGGGTAGGCGTAGAACATGTTGTGATAGTGCACGTTGATCGCCAATGGGTCCTTCCCAATCAGACCCAGGTGCGGGAGACGAGGCCCTTCCAGCCCTGCGATGACGGCTCGGGCAAACGGGCCGGAACCGTGGCATGGTCCGTAACCGGCGATACCGGCATCCGTCTCGATTTTGATCAGCGTGCCGATCTTGGTTTGCATCGCGTGGATTTTGCTGATCTTCACCTGGCGGCGGAGTGGTGCTGCCTGTGTCTCGTAATGCTCAAGTGCGCCGCCCACCTGATCCGTCGCTGGTGCATGTAAAGGGGAATGTGAATTGTGGCCCATACGCTTGCTCCTCGGAAGATAAACTACGAATCAGCACCAATCTTCACGAGTGGAAAAACCGGATTAGTGTGAATTCGTGAAGATTAGCGATGAGATTTTTATGTGTAGATGTGTACCGTTTTATGCAGGTTCTTCAGAGCTGTAGACGATGTGCGAGTTCCACGGGATGATCAACGGTTGCGGCCCACCGGCGGGGAACAGCGCTGCCCACGCCTGCGGATCATACGTTCGTTTGGCAAAACACGCGTAGTGCGCGGGAACCGCCGTCTTCAGTCCAAGTTTTTGCGCCAACCGGACACTGTCCTCGAAGAACGGAAATTCACCCTCGGTGGGATGGGTGGTAAGGAAGCCGATGTCCGGCTTCAACGCGGCGATCGGCGCGATCAGCTCGTCGTGATCGGCAAAAGTGTTGATAGCATCGCCGGTGACGTAGAGCCGGAGGCCCTCCATCTCGATAACGTAGCCCAGATGCGTGACATCCGGTGGCGCGATACCTGCTGCCGGATCGCCTTGCGGCGGTTTGGACCAGAACGCCTGGATAATGATCTCATCGACGGTCACCGACTCTCCTGCGTTGATGGTAATCGTGTGGTCAGCGTCGATGGGGGTCTCAGCGAGCACCTGCGCGATGCTCTCCGGCGGCCCGATGAGGATGACATTGGGCCACGCGGCGTGGATGCGGGTCAATGTCTCCGGGTTGGTGTGATCGCCGTGACGATGGGTCACCAACACATAGTCAACGGGGAATTCCGCCTCAACCACG
>JBJYXQ010000538.1:0-4415 GCA_046260035.1 Anaerolineae bacterium | reverse complement strand
CGCGGGCCAAGTTCAGCATAGACCGCACCACTGACGGCCAACGCCTGCGGTTCACCCATCAGATAGAGCGCCATATCGAGCATGTGAACCCCTAAGTCGATCATCGGGCCGCCGCCAGCCATGGCCTTCTTGGTGAACCAACTGCCCAGGCCGGGGATGCCGTTACGGCGCAGCCACCAGGCCTTGGCGTGATAGATCCTACCCAGACCACCCTGGTCGATGTAGGCTTTGAGCGTCTGCACGTCGGCACGTTGCCGGTGGTTGAAGGTGACAGCCAGTGCGCGCCCGGTGCGTTCCGCCGCCGCGACCATCGCTTCGGCGTCGGCGAGGGTGCTAGCGATCGGTTTCTCGCAGAGCACGTGCTTGCCGCTCTCCATCGCTGCAATGGCGACGGGGGCATGAAGGAAGTTGGGCGTGCAGACGTTGACAATGTCGAGGTCATCGCGAGCAACGAGCGGTTTGTAGTCCTCGTAGAGATGGGGGACGCCGTTCGCTGCGCCGAACTCCTTGAGCCGCGCCGGGTCGGCGTCGGCGACGGCAACGATCTCGATGCCGGGGATCTGCTGGTAAGCGCGCAGGTGATGCCGCCCGATGCCCAGGCCGACGACGCCTACACGCAGTGTATCCAAGGTTTCAGACATAGGGAATATTCTCCTTCAGTAAGTAGATAAATTGCTGATGCGTGAAGCGTGATGCGTGAGAGACCAATCACGTATCACGCTTCACGCGTTACGGCTCACATTTTACGCCCCAAGCTCAAACTTTTCGAGCGCCTCGGGATGATGCGGGGCCTTCGCCAGGTCACGGAAGTTCACGACGTTGACGGGGGCGCACCAACGGACGGCATTGGTGAGGACTTGCTGCACTTCCTTCTGGTAATAGATGGGGAAGGTCTCGTGACCGGGCTGGAAGTAGAAGACTTTGCCACGCCCACGATACCAGCATGCACCGCTGCGGAAGACCTCGCCGCCCTGGAACCAGCCGATGAAGATCAACTCATCGGGCTGCGGGACGTCGAAGAACTCGCCGTACATCTCGGTGTGGGGGATTTCGAAGTACTCGCCCAGCCCTTCGACGATGGGATGCCCTGGCGAGGTCACCCACAGGCGATGGCGCTCGCCGACTTCGCGCCACTTGAGCGAGCAGTTCGTGCCCATCATACGGCGGAAAATCTTGGAGAAATGGCCCGAGTGCAGGACAATCAGCCCCATCCCACCGAGGACACGCTGCTGCACTTTGTCCACGATCTCATCCTTGACCTCGCCGTGCGCCATATGCCCCCACCAAATGAGGACGTCGGTGTTCGCCAGCACCTCGTCGGTCAGACCGTGCTCCGGCTCATCGAGTGTGGCAGTGCCAACCTCGTAACCCGCTTCCTCTAGGAAGGAAGCGATGGCCTGATGAATCCCATCGGGATACACATCTCTAACAGCCTGATCGGTCTTTTCATGACGGAACTCGTTCCAAACTGTAACACGGATACTCATTTATCTATCTCCTTTAGCCTTAGAAATATCAACAAGTTACATAGCAGTGTAACGCGTGATGCGTGATGCGTAAAGTGTCAATCCTTACGCATCACGCATCACATATCACGCAACCGGTCTCGTGCTTATTACATCACACAAACAGCGGCGCCATCTCCTGCTCGGTGACCAATTCCTCCATCCCTGCGTCACTGGGACGCTGTGTGAAGCGGGTGGCAGCATCCAACACCTTCGGCAGCACATGGATATCGCTGAGGGTATTCAGGAAGAATTCGGGGCGGCCAAGTATCCAATGTACGGCCTTATCGATGGCCTCTTGATCCTCCAGCGGTTGATACCAGGTCGCGCGGGTGTGTGGCTGATCACCCCAAGGGCGGCGGCACAGCGATTTGATGATCTGCACCACCACGTTGCGCTCGCGGCACATCGCGACGAGGGCCTCGAAATCGGCCGCGTACTGCGGGTTTTGCTTGAGCGGGTAGTTGTAGGGCAGCAAAACGGAATCGAAGTCGAAGCGTTCCAGGCTGCGCATGTGCATTTTGGCGACAGTGAGGCCGTGCCCCGTGACGCCAAGATAACGCACCAATCCTTGCGAGCGCGCCTCGAGGAAAGCTTCCAGCGCCCCGCCCGGCCCCATCGCCACCTCCCACTGCTCCGGATCCACCAGAATGTGCATCTGCCATAGATCGACGGAATCGACACGCATCCGTTCCAGCGAGCGCTGGAGCTCGTCCAATGCCCCCTGATAAGTGCGTTTTTCCGTCTTCGTCGCCAGGAAGAAATCCTTGCGATGCGCCGGCATCCACGGGCCGATGCGCAGTTCCGCATCCCCATAGGACGCCGCAACGTCAATGTGATTGATGCCATACTTTAACAGCACATCGAGCGTTTCATCCGCCTCGGCTTGCGTGACGCGACCAAGCGCCGCTGCCCCGAACAGCGTCCGGGTGCTTTCGTGTCCAGTCCGACCAAAAGTTGCTTTTGCAATCATCGTTAACCTCCTATTTTAAAACACATAAGTCGTTCCAACAAGGCCCAAGACGAAGACCTCCGGCATCTGCGCGGCAAACTGGCTGATGGCCTTGAAGCCCGTGCAGTGCGAAGGGACGATCATCTTGGGTTTCAATTGCTTGATGGCCTCAATCGTCCGCTGGATATCCTCATCGGAGGACCGGGCAAGGTGGAATCCGCCGAGGATGGCCCAGACCGTGTCCACGCCGCTGATGGCTTGCGCGTGATGAACGGTGTTGACAATCCCGGAATGGGCGCATCCAGATAGAACAACGAGGCCCCTGTCCTTCACGTTGATGACGATGGCCTGATCGTCTTCAATCGTGTGGGGGACAAAGGTGTCGCCATCCCGGTAGTACGCCTTCGACGACGCTCCCAGCGCCTCGAAGCTCTCACGTGGCACAAAACCCGTCGTCCAGCAGCCCGGGCCGAGTTGGTACGGCACTTCCGAAAGCACAATGTCCGCGCCAGCCGCTTCCCATTCCGCACGCGGAGGACCGCAAACCGGACCATACTTGGCACCGTCATCAGCGATACCCCACAACTCGCGGAACGCCGCCGGATGCGCCACCAGAGGCACACGCCGCCCCTGCACATAGCGACGGATTTCCGCCATCGTCGCGCCAGGTTCCCACTTGCGCGGCTTCGGAGGCCACACTTCCATCGCTTTGAGCACTTTCGTCATCGCGCCGGTGTGATCGCCATGACCATGGCTCAGCGCGATTTTGGTGATGCCTTTTGGATCAATCTCCATAAGCCGCATGTTCTCCAACAACGCGGTCTCGCTGATACCTGCATCCCACAGAATGCGAATACCGGCGTCTTTGAGATCGATCAACGCTGAGAACCCGTGTTCGGCCAGGAGCGGCTCATCGTCGAAGTACTTCACCGTCTCGGTAGATTTCACGATCAAATCGGCCCGGTTGTCCACCAGGACCGTGATCGAGACATTCGCCGTTTCGCCAAAATCTGTAATTATGGTCATCTTACCTCCTTCTGTCATTCGAACCGAGCCGCTGATACACAGCGGGCGTGAGGAATCTCGTTGCTACAGAAACGAGACCCCTCGCTTCGCTCGGGGTGACAATTTGTGATGTATTGAGTCTGGTCCACTATCGCGCGAAGGCATTGAAGGGATTGGTGCATGTCAGTTGGCGGATCGTAGTCTCATCCACGCCACGCGCGCGCAGTTTGGGCAGAAAATGCTCGCTGATGTAGGTGAAAGGACGCGGCGTCCCACCGCCGGGCTGCGCTGGATCGTACCAACCCCGGTCGTGGCTCAGCATCACCTTATCCCCAAACCCAGCGTCCAACACGCGAAGGATGCGCTCAATGTAGGCCTCGTCTTCATCCGGATTGCCGATGCCGTCATACTCCAACCACGCGCCACGCCGCGCCATTTCGAGGTGCAGGTCGAAATCCGGCTCGGCCTGCGTGTGAATCCAGATGAAGCGTTCGGGCGTGTACCCGGCGGCCTCGATGATGTCGAGTTGGTCGCGCACAACCCGTCCCCGGATCGTGTGGCTGCCGATGATGGCGTTCGTCGCTGCACCAGCCGCAGCCGCAGCGCGGAGGATTTTGGCTTCGCACTCGGTGATGCCATCATCACCCGCACTGAGCTTGATCCACGCTGCCTGTACGCCGGTATCCTCGATCTCATCCTGTAACTCTGCCAGCATCCAGTCGCGCACCTTGTCTTCGCTCGCGGCGTGTGCCCAGGCGGGAATCCACGGCTCGCGGTAGATGCCGGTGGGAACAACGACGGGAAAATCCGTAGTCTCCGAAACCGCGCGCACCAGATCAACGCGCCGCCCCACCCCGACGGGACTGCACTCTACAAGCACCGTCACGCCCACCGCGCGCGCCTTCTCGATCTCCGGCGCCATCAACGCAATCACGTCAGTTGCATCCACCGTC
>JBJYXQ010000537.1:3624-5118 GCA_046260035.1 Anaerolineae bacterium | reverse complement strand
CGAATAAATTACCAAAGCCATAGATAGGATCGCTTGCTCCATTCAAAGAAGTCGACGTGAAAATGACAATAGCCAAGACTACCCAGCCAAAATAAGGCAGCAGGAACTTGCGTAGTATCGGCTTATGTTGTGGGTAAGCTTTGTCGAGTTCTTTCGCCGTGAGCTTCTCGCTCTTCACCAGATAGAGCCAAGATATATACATTGCTACAAATCCAAGAAATGCATGTATCGGCGCTATGTCACTTATGGCCATGTCGATTCCTCATACAATGCCATGTTATTCGCCTCACGTCCCACTTTGGTTTCCTATGGTTCCTCTAGCCCCAATCGTTCGAACTGCTCCGGCGGTGCATCCATCGCCTGCATCGTTTCGACGAGGAGCACAGCGTACTCAATCTCGGGTTCCGTCCCGGCAAGATTCCGCGTCTGCGCAGGATTATTTTTGATATCGTAGAGCTGGTTGTCGGCCCAATCGGAGCTGCGATGCCTGTGAGCGCGGGCGCGGATAACGGGATAATCCGTGTAGGGCAACCACAGGCCCAACTGCGCCTCATCGTAGAAACTCAACGGGCACACGTCGCGGAAACTGAAAGAGCCGGGCGTGAGGAAATAGTGATAGAGCGGCTGATTCTCTGCGGTGAGAGGCGCGCGGAAGTAGGTGTAATGCCCATCCGTCACGTTGACCGTCTGACCGTACCAGCCGTAGAGCGCGGCTTTGCGTCGCGCGGGCGCATTGGCCTCCAGCAGCGGACGCCATGATTCGCCGTGAATAGGATGTTCGATGGAGACATCGTAGTAGTCGCAGAGCGTAGGCATGATGTCAATGTTCTGCGTGAGTTGACTGCGACGCTCCCCCGCGTGTGCGCCACCGGGCAAGTGGACCATCAGCGGGATGTGGGCCAGCTCATTCCAGCAGTGCCAGGCGTTCTTGCCGGTCAGGCCGCGCTCGCCAAGGAGATGCCCATGGTCGGTGGTAACAATGATGAGCGTGTCCTCGAAGGCGTTCTGGCGCTCCAGTTCATCCAGCAGCTTGCCGAACCAGGCATCCATCATCGTGAGCGTGGCCGCATACTGTTTGCGCAGGTGACGCGTGGCCTCGCTGTCCTCGTCCACCTTGTCGTAGGCGCTCCAGTTGTAGAGCGGACCATCCCAATCATCGCCGTACATGTCAAGATACTCCTGCGGGCAATCGAACGGCTCGTGGGGATCGAAGACTTCCACCCACAGCAGATAATTGTCCGCGTCCTCGTTTGCCTTCAGCCAGTCGATCGCGCCCTGGAACGTCTGCGGCGTCGAGAAGTCGGCCTCCGTCTTAAACGCGAGCTGGTTCTTGGCGTACTGTGCACGCCATCGCCCTAGATGCTCCGGTTCCTCCGGCGACGACACCCGCGATACGAATGTATCGGATTCCTGCCCACGGTGCAAGGCCCAGGTGTTGAACGGCATATGATAGTTTTCACCGCCGACGTGGAAGTAGTGATAGTGGTCGGTCTC
>JBJYXQ010000537.1:0-3524 GCA_046260035.1 Anaerolineae bacterium | reverse complement strand
AGCGAATCCGATAAGATGACGATCGTTTTCATTTCGATGGCTCCTTTGGTTAGCCGTCAGCTATCAGCCAAATTGGCTCAAGAAGCTAAACGCTGAGGGCTGAGGGCTGATCGCTATGCGAAGAACTCGTAGCGCCGCGTCCAGCGCTGCGTTTCACTGGGCTGCACATTAACCGGCACGAAGACCTCCGCGCTGATCACGTGCGTCGTGCCCCATACCGCGACGCGCGCCGGCGCGAAGTCGTCATACTCGCGCATCCCAACACCAGTTGGCTCGTGGAAAAGCTCCCACTGCGCCGCGTCAGTCTCGGCGAAGCCAAGCGGGCGGCAGTAGAACGGGTGCTGCGGCGTTTCCTTGCAGCGGATGTCACCGCCCTGCACGTCGAGAATCGCCATCATATGTTTCAGGCGTTCGGCAAATGGCCCTTCCTGCGCGGCAAAATCGATGGTGTAGGGCATCCGCAGCCGGTAGTCCGGCCCGATCGCGTGCGCATCGATACGCATAAAGTTATGGACGTATTCAGTTGTGACAACCGGCTTCTCGCCCACGTTTTCCAGCGCGTAAGCAATTGTCAGCCCCGCACCCTCCACCGTGACCGTCTTGGTCAGCCGGACGGCGTAGCCCCGGCACTCCAGCGGTTCAATGATAAACGTCGCCTGGGTCGCTTTCGTCGTCACGTGAATCGGGAACAGCGCGACGATTTCGTACGGGCGGAAGAAATTATACGGCGCATCGTCAGAGCGCTTCAACAAACCAATACCCAGCTTGGGGAACGAGTCGCCCGGCTGCGCGTCATCATAGCCAATGGGCTCTTCGATGCCGAACTCGTTACACAGTCCCACGCCGCCGCTGCCCTGTCCCGGTGTCAATGACTCCGGCACACAGAACGTGTGCGTCTTGTCCAGCGTCACCTGCGTGATGAAACTTGTCCAATCGAAGCGGGTGCCGCCGTAGACACTGCCCGGTTGAGCGATCTCGACCGCGAGACGGTCACCACGTAACACAATAGGATCATTTTCTGTCGTTTTCATATCACAACGCCTTTAGGCTAATTCCTTTCATGTTATTTAGGCAAGATCTCAATCTTGCCTAAGGGTAAAGCATTACCAATACCTTCTGGGATGTATATTCGATCGAGAGTTTCTACGTCATACATTCCGACATAAAGTTGGACTATTCCCGGTGACGCATCCGGGCTGACAGTTAACGTGTGCTCATCATATACGATTTCCCCTTGTCGCCAAATACTTGTTGGCATATGTGCACAGGCAGGAGTGCCATCGTGCTGTGCGACACGGTCCATCCCACTTATCACCAAGTGAACGAAAACTTGATAATTGCGTATTGGCACACTCAAAGCCTGCCAATAGAGAGCGACTTTCAATACATCCCCCGGATGCACTTGTGTGGCCGATAAATCATAGCCCAACAAGCGGCCCACATCACCAAAATCCACATTGACCGGATAGGCAATTCGCTGCACCCCAGTCGCCTTTTGGAGCACGGTTGATTTTGCGTCAAAGTCAGCTATGAAATCTTCCAGCGCAACAGAGAGAGGATCATCAGAAACAGGCCGGCGATGATAGACTGTTATCTTCGGCTGTCCCGCGACCGTAATATTCACAGTCGGTGTGTAATCGCGCTCCAATTCGGCCCAATCTATCGAAACCTCATCTTGAACATTAACCGCTATAATATAGTTATCTGGATCAGAGCACAGTGTGCGCTGTCCACTGAGGACATACCACGTTGTGATCGCCGGTTCCTCATTTGTAGCATACGTTCCAGACAATATGCCCTGAGCATAGAGCTCTTCAACAGCCTTCCAACCGGCGCGGTAGGCAAATCCAAAATACCCCTCTTGCGGCAACTCTTCTACCGGAACAGGATAAAGCCAGGAGCGACTCTGCGGCCAATTCCGTTTGTATTCCGGGTGATGGCCAACAAACGCCAAACCAATATACCCAATACATAATATGTATCCGGCACTGAATAAAGCTGCCCAGGCCAATCCCCATAATCGCCGGTCCGGCCACAACCAACTCCATATTTCAGACAAAGCAGCACCCGCCAACACAGCCACACCCGGATAAAATGTGTAGATGTGCGTGCGAGGATCCTTGACAATGAATAGATAGAAGAAAAACGGGATCAAAAAATAGAGCAAAGCAAGCGGCGGAATAGCCCGGTCTACCCCCGTTATGCCAGCCCGCGGCGCAAATCGCTTGCGAACCGCGCGAACTATGTACCCCACTCCCCCTAAGCCGATGAAAACTATGATTCCAACAACGTAATATATGGAATTATAAAAAACACTCATCACCCAAATGTTAAAAGCACTGTTTTGTAAGGGACCTTGCCCCTGCCCAAAACGAACAGCAAGAATATAGTCCACAGTCTTGGAAAACGTTGGAGTTAGAACAAAAGGAATATAAAAACCACCCAGAATTAAAAAACCCACCAGCATTGCAAGCACAATGTTACGCATTTCACAACGCCACGACGAACGTCGAGACACAATACCGGCAATCAACAATCCAATTGCTGCTGGACCAACCAACACAGTATCGTAATGCGTCAACAACCCATAAGCGATAAACACGGCAGATAAAAGCAAATCCAGCAAACGACCATGACGCGCGTAAGCGATGAGAGCCACCAACCCTAAAGCCCCCATAGTCACCACCAAGTTTTGATATTGCACAATCCGTCCAAAGGCGACCAGAAACCCATTCACAACTAACAACATGCCGGCCAACATACCAGCGCGTTTATTGAAGTACTGACTCGTCAAAACTGCAACTGCCGCTACAGCCAACATGCCGGCCAATGCGTAAGGTAAGCGCGCCTGCCATTCGGTGAGTGTCCCGGACAATGCCCAAAGCGGCATCACTGTGAGGATTTCTACCGGACCTTTGGCGTGCAGAAAAAGCTCTTCTTTATGACCAACCAACACCCTTGCCGCACGCCGCATAACGACAGCCTCATCTCCCTGAAATTCGCTATAGGCCAGGTTGGGTAAACGTAATAACGCAGCCCCTACAAGCAAAACCAAAATTGCCTTGTACGAGAGAGGATTCACAGAGGGTGCAACGGCGTTTGCGGGTTTCTTCAGACACCACAGGGCAGGACCAATCGTAAGGAGCGCATAGACAAGGCGCGCAAAATTATCTGGGAAAGAGGTACTTAGAAAACAAAGCAAGAGAGTTATGATTCCGTTCGACACAATGGCCAAACCAAAGCCGAAAACAATGCGCCGTGCCCAATCTCCCCTCAGCGCAAGCATCCATGCCACACCCGGCAAAATCCATAATAGCAAAAAAACTGCACCAAAACGAATAAGCGAAACGCCAGGCATCCAAGTCAGTCCGACGACAACGACACATACAAAAACACTAACAAGAGCAACGTACTGCGAGCGACTCAAAATTCACCTCCTCCAGACAGTGAAGCCAAACAAGACTAGTTGCTCGGTTAAAGACTTTGATGCCTTAATGCTTTAATGCTTTAATGCTTTATCTGAC
>JBJYXQ010000536.1:0-1812 GCA_046260035.1 Anaerolineae bacterium | reverse complement strand
AAACCTCGGTAGTCTTTACTACGCCGCACCACCCCGGCGCACTATACGAATGCCTTGGCGAGTTCGCAAAGCGGCGGATCAACCTTGCCAAGATCGAATCACGCCCTCGGCTGAACCGTCCCTGGCAGTACATTTTTTACCTCGATTTCGAGGGCCACGCTCAGGATCCCGAATGCGAGGCCGCTCTTATGGGCCTGCTAAGGCGTTCGTCTTTTGTCAAATTCCTCGGCTCATATCCCGCTGCCACAACGCCTGTGTTGGAAGAACAGAATATTGAGACTGATGAGCCCTAGAACCGGAGGAGAGAAGATGATTGTGATAATGAAGCAGGATGCTAGCTCAACTCAACAGGCCAATGTCATCGCCCGCATTGAGCGGATGGGATGCCAGGTACACACATCGGAGGGCGAGGAACGCACCATTCTGGGGATTATTGGCAACGGCCGGCCGATAGATCGGGAGCAGATCGAGCGCATGCCGGGCGTAGAGCGTACCGTGCCGATTCTGCGGCCGTTCAAGCTCGCGAGCCGGGATTTCCACCCGCACAACACTGTCTTCAAACTCAATGGGACGACCATCGGCGGCGACCAATTGGTGGTAATGGCCGGCCCGTGCGCCGTTGAAAGCCGCGAGCAATTACTGGAGACGGCGCACATCGTCAAGGAATCCGGAGCGACGGTGCTGCGCGGAGGAGCCTTCAAGCCACGCACGTCGCCCTACAGCTTCCAAGGGCTTGGTGAGGAAGGGTTGCGAATTCTGGCAGAGGCGCGCGAGTTGACAGGTCTCCTTGTCGTTACTGAGGTCGTGGAACCGCAGCTTGTGCCCCTGGTCTCCGCGTATGCGGACATATTGCAGGTCGGAGCGCGCAACATGCAGAACTACGCCCTACTTCACGCGGTTGGAGAAGCCCAAAGACCCGTACTGCTGAAGCGCGGGATGATGTCCACCATCGAAGAGATGCTCATGGCAGCCGAGTACGTTCTATCCCATGGGAACAACCGCGTCATCCTTTGCGAACGAGGTATACGCACCTTTGAGACATATACAAGGAACACGATGGACATCAATGCCGTACCACTGCTCAAGCAATTGAGCCATCTACCCGTGATGGCCGACCCTAGCCATGGTACCGGCAAATGGGAGCTCGTCGCACCGGTTTCCCGTGCCGCAGTAGCTGCTGGAGCGGATGGTCTGATCATAGAAGTGCACCCGAATCCTGAATCGGCGCTCTCTGATGGCGCCCAATCGCTGAAACCACATCGCTTCACAGAGTTGCTCGAAAGCCTTCGTCCGGTAGCCGAGGCGGTGGGGCGCACGCTGTGAAAAGGCTTTCAGATTGTCGCGTCGTCATCGTAGGCCTGGGCCTCATGGGCGGCTCCCTAGCAGGGGCGCTGCGCGGCAGATGTCAGAAGGTCACCGGCGTTGCACGGCGGCCAGATACAGTGCAGCAAGCCATTCACCGGGGACTTGTGGACGAGGCGACCACTGACCTGGCAAACGTCGTAGGTCACGCTGACGTCTTGGTGTTGGCAACGCCGGTGCGTGCCACCATCACTCTGTTAGCTGAGACGGGAGAACAAATCGCGGCCGGTTGCCTCGTGATGGACCTTGGGAGCACCAAGGCCGAGATCGTTGCCGCAATGGAGCAACTACCGGAAGGTATCGAGCCACTGGGCGGACATCCCATGTGCGGAAAAGAAGTCGCTGGTATCGCTGCGGCCGATCCGGCTTTGTATACTGACTGCACCTTTGTGATCACACCGCTCACCCGGACCTCGACGGCCGCCCAAACGCTGGGTGAGGAAATCGTGC
>JBJYXQ010000535.1:0-8146 GCA_046260035.1 Anaerolineae bacterium | reverse complement strand
CTATGCCAAAGAAGGCTACGCCACATTCCCCGACCAACGCTGGATCGGCGGCAAGCAAGCCGACGCCTGCATCGAGTGCGGCGAGTGTGAGGAGAAGTGCCCGCAGAACATCCAGATCCGTGAGCAGCTCAAAATCGCGCACGCAGCGTTGTCAATGTAGGTGCAGATTCCGTTCCACGTTTCTTCTCAACGACAAGAGCCTGGATTTTTCATCCAGGCTCTTTCCGCATCTTTTCATAACAGTACCGTTGTGATCCCTGCAGTCTTCGCCAGATAAAAATCTATATAGCCGTAAGGGTAAACCAAACCTATCAATCCAAATACCAAGAGCAAGCAAGCTGGACCTACCAGAACTTTCCACAGCCCTCGATGTGCGCTCACCGTTTTTATATCCACGTTACACTCCCTAAGTCTCGTTTGATCTCACGTTAATACCGATATTTAGGATACCCCAAAATGATGAAGGCCACAGCCACGTTTTTGTCGGGAATCAAAAACGATTAGCCAATTTGTTAATATAAAGGTAATTTTAATGTGGATCAGAAAAATCGTTGTGGTGTTATGGCTTTACAAAATAGTCCGAATATTATAATATCCCTGTTACAGGATGCATACTTAACAAAACACTATTGTAATACCCCTTAAATTCTGGAGGAATTATGTCCCCCAAAAAAGAACCCCTCAACTGGCGAATTTTGCTAAAAGTCTTTTCTTTTGCCAAACCACACTGGCCCTGGCTGGCACTCTCCTTGGTCAATTCGGTTAAGGGGGTGGCGATGCAGTTTGTGACGCCCTACCTTATCCAGATATTGACGGATAGTGTAGTCACCCAGCATACGGAAAATTTGATGCGTGGACTCCTGTTAGCCGGCATCGCAATCCTTTTGGATGTAGCGTTCACGTTCATAGGGCGGCGCGCGGTCACGCGATACATCAGCTACAGCATCCGCGACTTGCGTGACCGGGTTACGGCCCACGTACAGCAACTTCCGATGGCCTTCCTGGACACCTTCCACACCGGAGACCTCACCTCACGGCTGAACGCGGATGTAGCTAAGATTTCAGGCTGGTTAACGAGTGCGCCCGAAATGGCTGTGCAACCCCTGCTTTTTGTGGGTGGAGTCATTTATATGCTCACCCTCAACTGGAAACTACTCCTTGTCTCTTGCATCTTCATCCCCGTCGCTACAGCCATTCACAATCAATTTAACAAACCCACCGAAGCGATGGCCCGCAAACAAGCTGAGGCTGAAGGTCAAGTGAACGCGGCCTTGCAAGATGCTATCGCGGGTATCACAATGGTAAAAGCATTCAACCTACAAACCTGGTTGGGCGACCGCTTCCTGAACTTGGCCAAAGCTGTAGAACGTCAGGCCCTGCGCTTAGATTGGCGGCGCGCACTTGGTCTTGTGGTTTTCTTGGCCGTGCGCTACATCCCCCAACTCATCGTCCCCCTCTACGGTGGTTGGTTGGCCTATCGCGGGGAGCTTACCGTGGGGCAGCTCATCGCGGCAAACATGGTTATTTGGACAGTTTTTATGCCAGTTGAGCGTATGTTGGGGATGCTCAGCCAGGTGCGCGAAACGGTGCCCGTCGCTGAACGGGTGTTTGCGCTGTTGGACCATCCTACTGAACAGGATGATACCCAGCCGTTCGCAGCTATTCCGGCTACGAAGCCTGTAGAATTTGAGCATGTTTCATTTGGTTATGAAGAGGGTGACTCTATCCTCAAAAATATGGACTTCCAACTCTTGGTCGATCAAACCACTGCCGTGGTAGGCCCAAGTGGGTGTGGGAAAAGCACGCTGTTTAAACTGCTCTGCGGCTTTTACAAACCGCAACAGGGGCAGGTACGGGTCTGGGGTAATGATTTGGCAACAACAGATCTGGCGGCGATGCGTAGCCAAATCTCATTGGTCTCGCAGGATACCTATCTCTTCCCCACATCTATCGCTCAAAACATCGCTTATGGACGTCCTGACGCAACCGAGGCGGATATCACTGCCGCTGCGAAAGCTGCTAACGCGCATGACTTTATCGTGGAGCAACCTAATGGCTACGAGACCCTCGTCGGAGAGCGGGGGGCACGGCTTTCGGGCGGACAGCGACAGCGCATCGCACTCGCGCGGGCGATTCTCAAAGATGCGCCCATTCTCTTGTTGGACGAGCCGACCTCGGCGCTGGATACGCAATCCGAGGGTATCGTCCAGGAGGCTCTGGATCGTTTTATGGTTGGCAGGACAGCCCTGATCGTCGCGCACCGGCTATCAACCATCCGTAATGCCGACCGGATCCTGGTTATGGACAATGGGCAGGTGTGCGAAGAAGGTACGCATGACACGTTAATGGCACAACATGGACTGTACCGGCGCTTGGTCCAGAAGCAGGTTGGCGAGGAGGCCGCATGACTACAAAATCACCGATTTCAGAACGATTTCAAACTTGGGTTGCTACCGTGCGAAGCAGCACGTTGATGCGTATGATGGGCTTGATGGGCAAGCGTTTCTGGCCTTATGCCATTTCCCTGGTGGTATTCTCGGCTGTCATCGCCGTATGCTTTAATATCGTCCTTGCGTTCCTGATGAAAAACGTTCTCGATGCTGCGATGACCGCCAATCGTGACCTGCTGATGCGCGCCTTGATCTTGGCCGCCGTGACGTTCTTCGGCGGCACACCCGTACTCCTAACGACGCACTACATCTGCTCTGTATGCATCAAACGTACGATCACGGACCTGCGAAATCAGTTATTCCGCCATATTGCAGACTTGCCTTTATCCGAATTCGAGGGAGGGCACAGTGGCGATCTGGTGTCGCGCGTTACCAATGACCTTGCGCAAATTGCGCCGATTTATTTCGACCAACTCCGGGCGTTTATAATGGGAATCTTTATGGGAGGGACGGCCATTATTTCCATCTTCAATATTGACGCAAGGTTAGGCGGGGTCGTGCTATTGCTGGGTATTGCCACCATTGTCACCAATGCACGCTTTGCCAAACCGCTGCGCACAGCAGCTGAACGCATCCAGGCGAACACCGGCACAATGACGGAGCGCCTGGTAGACTTGCTACAAAGCATCCCCGTGGTGAAGATGTTTCAGCTTGAGCGCACAATCCATAGAACGTATATCCGTGCCAATGCAGATGTGGTGGCGGCTGAAATGGCCTCCGGCAATGTACAAGCGCAATCCGAGACGATCAATCAATTGTTCCAGTGGCTTCGCAACCTGGGTTTGCTGGGGTTGGGCATGTTCTTCTACACGCGTGGTGAGATAACATTGGGTAGTGCCTGGGCTATTGTCACACTGCGCAGTAATGCAGATTTCCTATTTCAGTATGTAGGGGGCATAATCCTCCATATACAGGGATCCCTAGCGGCCGCGACTCGTGTTTTCGAAGTACTTGATCGTGAGATTGACCCCATATCCTACGCGTTGGATACGCCAGCAAGCGCACCTGTCGTTGCGCCAATGCCTGAACATACCGCCCCCCAATTGGCGTTCGATGCGGTGAACTTCCATTACCGGCCCAGTGCTGACGAGGATGAAACGACCTCGGTCGTAGCGCTACAGAATGTGAATTTAACGATTGGCAAAGGCCAGACCGCCGCATTGGTCGGTCCTAGCGGAGGAGGCAAGAGCACGCTCATCAAATTGCTGTTAGGCCTATATCCAGAGCAAGACGGAGAAATTCGTATCGGCGGACAACCCGCCCGGCAAATCGCCCTCACCGCTCTGCGCGATATGATGGCCTACGTGCCCCAGGAAGCCTACTTATTCGACGGCACCATTGAGGAGAATATCCAGATGGGACGACCCGATGCATCCCTCGAAGATGTGCGTACTGCCGCTAAATCGGCCAACGCTCACGCGTTTATTCTGGAGCAACCGGAAGGTTATCAAACGCGGGTCGGGGAACGGGGTGCTAAACTATCCGGGGGACAGCGGCAGCGCATCGCCATCGCACGCGCTCTGCTCAAAAACGCACCGATCCTGCTCCTGGACGAAGCCACCTCGGCCCTCGACTCGGAATCGGAGCAGGCCGTCCAGGACGCCCTGGTTACGCTGATGCGTGGGCGCACCACCTTGGCCATTGCGCACCGACTGTCAACCATCGAGCACGCAGACACGATCTACGTGATGGACACTGGGCGTATCGTTGAGCAAGGCTCGCATACAGAGCTTCTAGCTCAAGACGGGCTGTATACACAGCTATACCAGTTACAATTTGCGGCATAAGGCGTTTACCCATCCCCACCCCCCTCCCGCGAAATAGGAGGGGGCGTGCGATGGGCCACGTACGCAAGGCCGCCGCTATCCGAAGCTTTTGATGCGCTCGCCAGTGACGATTCGGTGACCGTGACCTACGAATTTCGTCCCAATGTCGCGGATGCGATCATCACGCAACACCCCCATGTCAGCCAGTGGGTCATCGGCGGACACTCGGTCGGCGGTACGATGGCTGCGCGACATGCTGGAAATGGCATCCAGCCCGGCGTTTCAAGCCGGCGAACCGCACAAGTGGGTGTCAATGGAAAAGACCGTCGTTGTCCCGACTCGGAAAATCATACTGCTCGATCCGACTATCATTGTGCCAACATTGCTGTTGCTTGTGGCACTGATTGGCAAACTATTCAAGTGGAGTCCTAAATCTGACGAGTGAACAAAACATGCACCTTCAATTTCAATATCTCAAAACCAATGGTGTTCGTCTGCACATCGCGCTAGCCGGACCGGAAGATGGCGAACCAGTCTTTCTCTTGCATGGCTTCCCAGATGCCTGGTTTGGATGGGAAGCGCAAATTGAGTCTTTAGCGGATGCCGGATTCCGGGTCATTGCGCCAGACCAAAGGGGCTACAACGTGAGCGACAAGCCCAAAGGAGCGACCAGCTATCGGATGAATATGCTGGTTGATGACATCCTCGGGCTGGCCGATGCGCTAAGGTATGAACGTTTCCATCTCGCCGGACACGATTTTGGCGCGATGGTGAGTTGGAATCTGGCAATGCGCTACCCAAAGCGGCTCAAACGACTCGTGATTGCCAATGTCCCGCATCCAGCAGTGATGCGGGATTATCTGCGTACCCACCCCTCACAAATGCGCAAAAGCTGGTATGCGTTTTTCTTCCAGCTCCCCCGCTTGCCGGAATGGATTGTAAAAGCTAACAACTGGCGCTTTTTGATCTCGGCGATGCCAGATGATTTCACTGAAACAGAGCGTAACCGCTACCGGCAAGCCTGGGCGCAACCCAGGGCAATGACCAGTATGATCAATTGGTACCGCGCCTTGCTGCGCGAAAAGCCGCAATCACCAACACCTGCCAAGATCCGGGTGCCGACGCTCCTACTTTGGGGACAACAGGATCCTCACATCAGCTATGAAATGGCGCCGCTCAGTGTTGCTCTCTGTGACGATGGCCGTTTGGTCACATTTGAAGATGCCACACACTGGGTGATGCATGATAAATCGAAAGAAGTTAGCCAACAGATGGTCGAACATTTTTCTGTAAAGGGGATAAAAAATAATGGATAACAAAACCGACAAAATCGTCTGGATTACATTATTGGTCTTGGGCTGCGTGGATTTGTTCCGGGGCTTTATGCACACAGTGATGCTGGAGTACGCAGCAGCGAATATCGCTGGAGTCACAGATGTAGACGCAATTTTCTTATTGCGGACCTTCGGCATTTCCAATTATCTGACCGGGGCATTATTCATTTTGATCGCCCTGCAAGCGAAACAACTTGCGCCTTACGTGCTGACGCTGATCCCGTTGTGTTATGCCTTCGGCCTGTTGGTGTCGCCGCCCGTGACGCAGACTGCGCAATTCATCGGCAAGTATTTTATGCTGGTGTATTTTACGGTTTGTTTGGTGGTTGGTGTGTGGGGTATTGTTAGGCAAAGAAAACAATAGCTCTCCATAGTTCTTGATTACGTCCTTACTTCTAAAAACACTAGCGTTGATGAAATCCCCTTAACTGTTCACACAGATGCCGACTGCGTCGGGAAGGCATGACGTAATGTGCCTGTCAATGCGTTGTGCCACACACCATCCAGTGATACAATCGCGGTAGCAGCTTCAGGTAAGTATGAAATGAGCAACTTGAATACGAAGCGAAAGGCTGCCAGTGGCTTATCCAGCGGATTTTGAGAGGGGTATTTGGCATCCTGTTAAGCTGGCGGTTGCGAAACAAATATCATCTGATAAAAGATCAAAGTAAAGGGAGAAAAAGAAATGACAGATGATGTAACAGGCAAAGCCGCGATCCCCTTTGAGGTATTTGCCGGTTTCAAACGAATCGAGAAAGGCAACCCGATCTTAGCCCTGCAGCCACCGCAGTGGGCTGCAGCGACCCACGCCATAGTTATTGAGGACATCGTACACTATATCTGGTGCCAACGTGAATATGGGCCGCGCTGGTTAATGATGCACGCGACAGCCCCCATCAACGATCTCACTGCCATCACGCAGGATCCTCGCAACCCCATCTTCGGTCCCTCGGAACATGGTTTCGACGATGAAGGCGTTGAGTATCCCTTCCCTTTCCTGAACCCCGCCGACGGCAAATACTATATGTACTACCGGGGCAAGGGAGAAGGCACACCTGAACAGACCGGTCTGCTGATCAGCGATGGAGATCTGGGCCATTGGACGCGTGTCCAGTCGGTCCCGGTGATTCCAGCAGAATACGCGTATGAGGCCGATGGTTCGACGCATCCATCGGTCGCGATAGATGGTAACACAATTCACATCATTTACACGGGCAAAGCAACAAAGTCGTATCACGATGGTCTGACGATGTGCCACGCCACCGCACCGACCAGCAATCCAGCAGCCGTCACCAAGAATCCGGCGAACCCCATCTTCAAAGGTAGCGGGCAAGCCTGGGATAGCCGCGCCGTGCGGGAGACGGAATTGTTCAAGGGGTCACAGTACTTCCACGTCCTGTACGGCGGCTTCGATGGCGAAGTCTGGCGGATCGGACACGTCCGCACCCGTGACTTCCGCACGTTTGAAGCCAATCCCTACAATCCCATCTTCACCCCTTCGGACGATTCCGACGCTTTCGATTGCGACGGCGTGCTGACACCCCAAGTTCTCGAAATTGGCGACACCTACTATATGATCTACGCGGGCAAGAAAGGCCAGGAGTGGCAGACGGGGTTGGCGGAAGCTCGGAAGCGTTAGAACTTTCGTCAGTTGCAGGTCAAAATCAAAAGGAACACCACCGTGAGCATCCGCATGACAATCATTTCCACATTTCTGCGCAACGACAAGAGCCTGGACAAAAATCCAGGCTCTTGTGGAAGTCGCTCTTCGTAATCGTGATTCCTCTTTAACAGATGATCCGGCCAGTCCTGACAAGAAACATAGTCGATCACGCCTCAACACAATTGACAGAAATCATCGGCAATCCCAGGGAGTAGAGTCGGCGCAGTAGACCCTGCAAAGCCGCCTGGTCGAAAGAACCGGTCAGGATCGTGATCGGCGGGTCGTCGCCTTCGGTTTCAATAGTCATCCCCTCGACCCACTCCGACCAACTCTCATCGAGCGTTCCCGGAACTTTGATCTGATAGGTCATAGGCCGATCAAGGGTGAGTTTTGGTTTACAGTTGTTCATCAAGGGTCTCCTGCATAGGTTGTGTAGCCACTTCAAAAGAGGGGAGAAAGACGGGCTGGTAGAATACAGCCCGTCTTTCTCGCTTTTCTACCCCAGATCCACCGCAGGTGAGGCGGGTTGGCTACGACTGGCTTTCGTCGTCTGAATCAGCTTGCGATATCCCGAGACAAGCAAGTTGCTGCCTCCATAAGCTGACACGATCAGAATAAGGTATTTCACCAACGCTGGCAGATTCAGCTTCAAGAGCAGTGTGCCGAAGACGCCGATGACGATCACGTGGATGATGTAGACGCCGTAAGAATTCTTGTTCAGCTCACGCCACAGTTTGCCGGTTTTGTCGAAATACAGCCAGAAGGACACCACCATCACATACACCATGACCACCAAGGACAAGTGGAAGCTCAGCCACCAAAGCAGCCGGTACAGCGGGGTGATGCTCATTCCCGGAGCAAAGAACGGCCATAGCCGCGCGAAGATGTGGCCCGTCACCGGGAGCCAGGCCACCGAACTGGCGACGATGTACA
>JBJYXQ010000534.1:3955-8342 GCA_046260035.1 Anaerolineae bacterium | reverse complement strand
GTGGCTGCGGCGCGCGCCAGGATAGAGCGTGTGACTGGGTCCTTGCGATTTCCCAATACCACTGCGGCGTTGCGCGCCAACCCTTGCCACGTTGCGCGCCATAGTGGCGTGTGACAGAAGCGCGCGCGGAATTCGGCCTCATCCATCGTCAATAATGCCGGTAGGTCAAGGGTTGCGGTGGATGGAGCGGGGGCGTTTGTGTGGGCCGCAAGCGGTTTGCGGTTCCACGGACATACTTCCTGGCACGTATCGCAGCCGAAGACGCGATCGCCAAGTAGTGGGCGCAGGTCTTCCGGGATCGCGTCACGATGCTCGATGGTGAGATAGGCGATGCAGCGTCGTGCATCAAGGACACCGGGTGCCACGAGCGCGCCGGTGGGGCAGGCGTCGATGCAGCGCGTGCAATTGCCACAACTGGGCAAATCGGGTGCTGGTGTCGGTGCCAGGTCGAGGCCCAGGAGTGCTACACCCAAAAAAAGGTACGATCCCAGGCGCGGGTGAATCAGGTTCGTGTTCTTCCCGATCCAGCCCAGGCCCGCAGTTTGTGCCCAGGCCCGTTCCAGGATGGGACCTGTGTCCACGTAACAGCGAGAGGGAAATGGACCGTACTGCGCGGCAAGGCGTTGTACCAGTGTTTCCAGGTCGCGCAGTAGCCAGCGATGGTAATCTTCGTCCCAGGCGTAGCGGGAGACGCGCCCGTGCAGCGGCGGGAGTTCGGGATGCGGCGCACCTGTATAGGATGCAGCCACGACCAGTACTGTGCGCGTTTCCGGGAGGATAGTGCGGGGATCGGCGCGCCGGGCTACGGCATCTGGACGCGCGAGGTAGGCCATGTCCGCGGCATAGCCACGTGCCAGCCAGTCTTGGTAAGTGGCCCAGGTTGGTGTAGGACCAGCCTGGGCCACTCCGATGGCTGCCAGCGAGAGATCGGCAGCCAGTGAATTCAGATCAACTGCGTCTGCGGGCAACCTCTTACTCGCCAAGCGTGACCATCACGCTGGAACCGCCACTGTCCTCATCGGCGGTGATGGTAAGACTTAGGGATTCGCCATCCTTCGTCCAGGTGCCCATCATCATCGTTTCCATGTTGGTCACATCGCCGGCTTCCCATCCGTCGTTTTCCAGCATCTCGGTGTAGAATGTGGTGGTGTCCGCGACTGTGCTGGGGCAGGTGAACATCGACATTTGTCCCATTACCATAACGTCGGTGGCGTCCGGGCACAGCTCCAGACCTTCGGGCAGGCTCGCGACATCTGCCGGCGGTTCGATTGTGATATCCGCGTTGACATCGTAGATGTTCCAATTGAGAGTCAGTGTCCCTATCCCTTCCTCTTCGAACGTTCCTTTAATGGCCATTTCGTAGCGCACCGCGAATTTCGGCATATCGTTTTCATCGACGATCCATACATCGATGGTGCCTTCTTCAATCTCGGCAGCTTGGAACCACAGCGCCATATCCCAGGCAGAATCTTTGATCTGGTAGTGCAGGGTGTTCAAGTCATTGACAGTTTCTTTGCCCATATATTTGTAGGCATCTGAGTCTACATCTGCAAACATCTCATCAGGCTGGACAAAGAATTCGCCAAACGCACTCATCGCTTCATCCTCATCCTCCGCAGCGGTTTGCATCCACTCCTCGCCAAAGCGCATCCACTGGGTCTGTTCGATCCGGATGAACTCGATACTTTCACCCCCGCTCTGCATCATATAGCGCTGTGCAGCAGGATCGCGTGTGGCCTCTTCCTGAACGCTGAATTCCTCGACGGTGCCGTCTTCGTTGCTGAAGGACCAGGTCATATCCATGCGATAGCTGTTGAGTCCTTCCAGCGCGTTTGCGTCGAAGGTGAGGGGGATATCTTCGTCGCTAGCCGGTTCTTCTTCGCTAACGGCTGGCTCTTCTTCGGTAGCAACGGGCTTATCCTCACTGGCAGCCGGGGCGTCCTCATCCTCTTGCTCCACGACAGCCGTGGGCGCAGCGACAGACGGTTCCTCGGTGGCTTTGCCGCTGAAGAGCGAGCACCCGAGCGAAAGCACAAATAATGCTGCGATCAATACGATCCATTGACGTTTCATGTGAATCTCCTTGTTTATATTGTTCTGCTGATATCTTTGGATGTGTGTGTATCCCTTATATTGGGCATTGTACCACATATAGTGTGAATTGTTTAGGTTTGAAATAGGTTGTTGTATGGGGAAAAATCAATGTGTGTTTTTGGGCGCGCCTTGCGCGCCCAAAAACACACAGAAAAATTTCTTGTTCTCGCCAGCGTGAAGTGCAGAGAAGAGGCAAAACTTCAAATACCCCTGAGGTCTGAAACTGGACAAAGTCGGAGTTGGTGGCATAATTTATGGATAGCAGGCTACTAGACCAAAGGCAACCAAACTACCGGACTATTCTCAGAGGGGAGGGGCGTATGCTTGACATTGAACTCATTCGTAATGACCCAGAGCGCGTGCGCGAGGCACTGCGCAAGCGCCATGACGATCCCGCGCTCGTAGATGAGGTCTATGCGCTGGATATCCAGCGCCGCGAGATGCTGCAAGAGGTGGAGGCATTGCGCGCGGAGCGTAACCGTGTCTCCAAAGAGATCGGGCGGATGAAGGATAAGGATGAGCGCCAGGCGCGTATTGCCGAGATGCGCGAGGTCGGTGAGCGGTTGTCTGTGTTGGAAGAGAAGCTGCGCGAGGTCGAGACTGTTTTCGAGGAGAAGCAGCTATGGCTGCCTAACATCCCTCACGAGAGCGTGCCGTTAGGGCCTGATGAAAGTGGCAATGTGGTGGTGCGCCACTGGGGCGAACGGCGCGACTTTGCCGCGGCGGGCTTCGAGCCGGTTCCGCACTGGGACCTGGGACCAGAATTGGGCATCATCGACTTCGAACGTGGCGTGAAACTCTCCGGTAGTCGCTTCTACGTTCTCAAGGGCGCGGGCGCGCGCTTGCAGCGGGCAGTGCTCTCCTGGATGCTGGATGTGCACACGCGGCAGAACGGCTACACCGAGGTCTACCTGCCATTCGTCGTCAAGCGCGAGATGCTCGTCGGGGCCGGCCAGCTTCCTAAGTTCGAGATGAATCTCTACCGCGATGTGGAGGATGACCTGTGGCTCATTCCCACCGCCGAGGTCGCCATCACCAACCTGCACCGCGACGAGATTTTGGATGCGGAGCAACTGCCGTTGAACTACGTGGCCTACACGGCGTGCTTTCGCCGCGAGAAAATGAGCGCCGGGCGTGACGTGCGCGGTATCAAGCGCGGTCACCAGTTCGACAAGGTGGAGATGTACAAGTTCACCACACCAGAAACCAGCTTCGACGCGTTGGAGGCGATGGTAAAGAATGCCGAGGGCATTTTGCAGGCGCTCGAATTGCCATACCGTGTTTTGGAACTTTGTACCGGCGATATCGGTTTCGGCGCGGTCAAGAGCTATGACCTCGAAGTGTGGGCGCCAGGGCAGGATGCGTGGTTGGAAGTCAGCTCTTGTAGCAATGATATGGATTTTCAGGCGCGTCGGGCCAACATTCGCTACCGCCCCGAACCGGGTGCGAAGACGCAATTCGTGCACACGCTGAACGGCTCTGGATTGGCGATGCCGCGTGTGATGATTGCGATATTGGAGACCTACCAGCAAGCTGATGGCTCGATCGTCATCCCCGAGGTGCTCCGTCCGTGGATGGGCGGCATCGATGTGATCCGGCGCCATTAGAGCGGGCAATGAACCGGTTTCAGACCTGACGGGTTTTCAAAACCCGTCAGGTCTGTTTTTTGTTGACAAGTCGGTGTTGCATGGTATACTCTGGCCCGCGAGGAGTGGGTTTTCCCCTCATGCTGGAGGGATGGCCGAGCGGCCGAAGGCGACGGTCTTGAAAACCGTTGTGGTGCAAGCCACCGTGGGTTCGAATCCCACTCCCTCCGCTAGATTCAACCGGTTCTTTACAAATCACGGTGTGTTATCCTGGTGAAGCGTGTGACTACTTACGCTTTTCGCTAGGCTTTGTTATGCTGGGGAGGTGCCAGAGTGGACGATCGGGGCTGCCTGCTAAGCAGTTAGGGGGTGTAGAACTCCCTCCAGGGTTCGAATCCCTGCCTCCCCGCTTGGTGACGATCATGCCCCCGTGGCTCAACTGGACAGAGCGTTTGGTTGCGGACCAAAAGGTTTCAGGTTCAAGTCCTGACGGGGGTACTAAGGGAGGCCATCTTTGGCAAAAGCCAAAAACGGCCTTCTTTGACTGTAACGAGAAATTCATTATGGATAAGCCCCCGTGGCTCAACTGGACAGAGCGTTTGGTTGCGGACCAAAAGGTTTCAGGTTCAAGTCCTGACGGGGGTATCGTATAGGTCGGATGATCAATCCGACCTATATTGTTGCCAATCCCTCGGACGCTCTTCTTT
>JBJYXQ010000534.1:0-3855 GCA_046260035.1 Anaerolineae bacterium | reverse complement strand
ATTTTGATGTGTTGATTGTGGGCGCCGGTCCAGCCGGCATCTTCGCCGCCCTTGAGTTAAGCCAGAACCCGGATGTGCGTGTAGCCATCCTTGATAAAGGCGCCGATATCGATCACCGAACCTGCCCCCTACGTGAACATGGCGGTACGTGCCGTCACTGCAAGCCCTGTGCGATCCTCGACGGTTGGGGAGGTGCTGGCGCATTCTCCGATGGCAAACTCACGCTTTCGCCTGCGGTAGGTGGGCATCTTGCCGAGATTTTGGGCGGGGCGCAGGCTGCCGAGTTGATTGGACAGGCCGATGCGTTGTACCGCCAGTTTGGCGCACCAGACAAGATTCACGGCATTTACACCGACGAAATCGAGGAACTGGAAAAGCGCGCGAGCCTGGCGAACCTGCGGTTTGTTTCGGTGCCCATTCGCCATATCGGCACGGAACGTTGTGTTGATCTGATGCGTGCGATGCGTGATGCACTGCTGGCGCGCGGTGTCATCATTCGTACCCGCACGGAAGTTTTCAAAATCTTGACCGAGGACGGGCAGGTGTGCGGCGTGGAGACGCGCAAGGGTGAGCAGATCGAGGCCGGAGCAGTGATCCTCGCACCAGGACGCGAGGGCGCATCCTGGCTGGAAACGACGGCGAAAAGCCTGGGGCTGACGATCGCTCGCAATCCCGTGGACCTGGGCGTGCGCGTTGAACTGCCCGCGCCGGTGCTGGAGCCGATTACGCGCCTGGTGTACGAGTCCAAGTTTATCTACTACTCCGATAGATTTGATGACCAAATCCGCACATTTTGTATGTGTCCCTACGGTGAGGTGAGTACGGAGTTCGTCGGCGATGTGATGACGGTGAACGGGCACTCATTTGCCGAACACCGGACGGCTAACACCAACTTCGCGCTGTTGGTGAGCAAAAGGTTCACCGAGCCTTTCGATGACCCGATTGCGTACGGCAAGAGCGTGGCGCGGCTGGCAAACCTGCTGAGCGGGGGAATCCTGGTGCAGCGCTTGGGCGACCTGGAGGAAGGGCGGCGTTCGACACCCGAACGGCTGTCGCGCTCTATCGTCCAGCCCACGCTGCCGAGTGCCACGCCCGGCGACCTCAATCTTGTGTTACCCTACCGCTACGTCGTCGATATTCTGGAGATGTTGCACGCGATGGATAAGATTGCCCCAGGTGTGGCCTCGCGCCACACGTTGTTGTACGGCGTTGAGGCCAAGTTCTATTCCAACCGGTTGCACCTGACGCCCACGATGGAGACGGAGGTCGCTGGGTTGTTCGCGTGTGGCGATGGGGCCGGCGTGACGCGCGGCCTGATCCAGGCGTCAGCCTCCGGGATGGTCGCCGCGCGGGAGTTGCTCAGCCGGCAATGATGTCGGGATCGCCGAAGTCCTCTGGATCGGTGGGGAGTTCGCCGTCGAATTCGCTGCGCAAGGCGCGGGCGAAAACGAGGTAGCCGGTGTGGGCGATGATGCGGTCGTAGGGCCGCAGACGGCCCGGCACGGGTTTGTAGGGCCGCAGGATGAGCTCTTCGACTTCGGTGTAGCCGAAGGCAGGCTGCTCGAGATGGCGCAGTAGCGCGGCGACCTGGTTGGTCGTTGGCAGCAGACTTCCGAAGAAACCGCCGCCCTTGAGCGCGGTGTGGACGTGTTGCAGGTAATACCACGGCGTGCGTACATCGAGAAACACGGCGTCGACGCCCTGTTCGTCGAAGCCCTCTTCAATGTCACGGATTTTGAACGTGACGTAGGACGCCAACCCCAGGCTTTCCAGGTTCTTCTGCGCCAGAGCCTGCGTCTCCGGACGGACTTCATAGGTGTAGACGTGGCCGTGAGGCATCACCATACGTGCCAGGGCGAGCGTGAGGCCGCCGCTGCCGGTCCCTGCCTCGATGATGCGAGTCCCCGGCCCGATGTTCATCTTCATCAACATGTAGCCGATTTCCTTGGGGTAGACGATCTGCGTGGCGCGGCGAATGGAGCGCACGAGTTGCTCAAGTGAGGGGGGAAGGATTTGGTACGCATAGCCAAGGTGTGTCGCCACGCTCTCTCCCCACTGTCGTCCGATAATCGTATCATGGGGCAACACGCCATGGTGCGTCTGGAATTCTTTCCCCGGCTCCACAAAGGTGATACTTTCCTTGCGATCTTTGCCAATCAGGAGTACAATATCACCTGGTTGAACGTATAAAGTGTTACTTTCGTTATCCACTGGATCTCCTAGGCTTTCATCCTTGCGAAGGTTACGGATAGTCTTGATGAACATGCTCGTTGTAGGAAATGAATGGCATTTATCCTGAAAATAGCTTTCAAACCTTCGCAGGGTTAACTTTTCTTGTTGGCGTAAACCGATTATAATGAAAGAAACGTTTGCCGCAACCTTGAGGGGAGGGCCTATGCATCAAGAAAATATTGATCGTTTAGCGATCACGATTGTCGATGGCAGTCAGTCCCGCGATTTGACCCAGACGCTAAACAAAGAGAAGTTCTCCGTGACCGTGGTGGACGCGGTAGGAGGATTTCTGCACGAGGCGCTAGTGACCCTGCTGATCGGTTTGCCGTCCACACGGTTGCCTGAGTTCTTTGCTTTAGTGCGTGAGCAGTGTCCACGGCGTACGCGTTATGTCCCGATGGGTGTTGAACTCTCATTGACGCCTGGCTATCCGATGATGATCGAGGCTTCTGTAGGCGGTGCGACAGTCTTTGTCCTTCCGGTGGAACGCTTTGTGCAATTGTGAGGTGAACAGTATGAAACTCATTATGGCGATTGTGAGAGACTCTGATGCAATGGATGTTTCCGATGCGTTGGTGGAGAATGAGTTCCGGGTTACGCGAGTGGCGAGCACCGGCGGCTTTTTGCGGCGCGGGCGGGTTACGTTACTCATTGGGGTGGACGAGGCGGCGCTGGATGAAGTCTTCACGTTGATCGAGGCTGCCTGTCGTGAACCTGATCCTGGGGAACATAAAGCCACGCTGTTCGTGATCCCGGCGGAGGATTTCGTCCAACTCGGATAAGGTTGTGGGTGTAGATTATGGCTGAAAAGGTTGAGCAACGCTTGTACCACGGCGACATTAGCGCCGAGGATATGGCCCGTGTGTTGGTCCTTCGCTTTGATCAGGGCGAGACGCGGGCGGAGTGGATGCGTGCCGAAGGCCAGCGGGCTGTGGTGCAGATTCAGAGCCGCAAAGTAGAGCATGGGGATCCCAATACTGAAGTGACGGTCCACATCACTCCGATGCAAACCGGTGTGACAGTAGCGGTGAGCGAACAACGCGTGCTTGGATTGGCGGCGGATCTGGCGAGGACAGGACTGAAAGGATGGCGCAATCCGTTGCGCTTGGTGAACGAATTGGATGACGTCGCCCGCAATGTGCGTTGGTTGGGGTTGCGCACAGAAATCTGGAAAGCGGTGGATGAGTATTGCCAAAGCCGGGGCAGCGGACGTGGAACGGCGGCGGCGTTCCAAAATGTGGTGTGCCCCTACTGCGGCACGCCGAATGACCTGGGCGCTCATGTTTGTGAAGCATGTGGCGCGCCATTGGCCGAGGCCCAGCCGGTGGTATGCGCGCGCTGTGGTTTCCTCAACGCGCCAGAGGCGACCTTGTGCGTGAACTGCGGAGCCAAATTGTAATAGATAATGGATGATGCATCCACAACGACGGTCATTTTAGTCCGTCACGGGCAGACGGCCTGGAACCTCGAAGATAGATTCCGCGGACGCGCAAATATCCCGCTCGACGAGACAGGGATGGTGCAGGCTGAGGCAGCGGCGCATTACATACTCGCGCATTGGTCTCCTAAAGCTGTCTATTGCAGCCCGCTCCTGCGCGCGCGACAGACCGCCGAGAAGATTGC
>JBJYXQ010000533.1:3069-5515 GCA_046260035.1 Anaerolineae bacterium | reverse complement strand
AAAGCCAGAGACGCCGCGCAGGACAAAACCACGATCCTCGGTCCGATTGACACCAACCTGCTTGCCTTCGGCACGCCGGATGAGGTCGACGCCGCCTGTCGTGAAGCCATCGAGGTTATGCGCGTGGGCAAGGACTTCCACACGAGCTTTATCCTCGGTCCCGGCTGCGCGCTGGATGCGAAGACCCCAGCGGAGAATATCCACGCTTTGGTGGAAGCGGCGAAGAAGTATGGGGGAAATTAAAACTGTAGGGCAAGTTGTCAACTTGCCCTACAGTTGTTAAGCTAATCGCTTATCTGTAATCTCCTCTCAATCCGCCCCGTTACCAGCGACAGACTGAGCGTGAGCACCATATACAGTGCCGCGACGGTGATCCACGTCTCGAAGATGTAGCGCGTCGCCACCACAACTTGCCGCCCCATAAACGTCAACTCCTGTATGGAGACGACAGACGCGATGGCCGAGTATTTGATGGTGTTGATGAACTCGTTCGCCAGCGCGGGCAGCACCCGCTTGAAGACCTGCGGCATAACCACAAAGCGCATTTCGTCCACCCAGGATAGTCCCAACGAGTAAGCGGCCTCAAGCTGCCCCCGTTCGATGGATTCGATCCCCGCCCGGATGATCTCGGCCATGTATGCGCCTTCGAAGAAGGCGAGCGTGAGGACGCCGGAAATGAACTGCACGAACAGCGATTTCTCCGCAAACAGGAACGCCAACACGGCTTGCACGCCCGCCGGTTGGCTGCGGATGAATGTCTCGATCCCTAACAGTGGCATAATCTGGTCAATGACGAAGAAGTAGAAGATGAAGATGAGGACTAACGGGGGCAGGTTACGGATCAGCTCAACATAGGTTCTGCCGACCATACGCAAGAACAACGTTTTGCTGGTCCGGCAGAGCGCGACGATGAGGCCCACGCCCAGCGCCGGGAGCGTTGCCCAGAATGACAGTTTCAGCGTCGTGATGAGACCCTGCAGCAGGTAATTGGGGACCAACCTGCCTGTTGCAGGGTCGCGGCGTAGCAAGAACTGCGGAATCGCCGACCAATTGCCTCTGTATTCCAATCCATATCTGACGCGATAGTAGACGTACACCCCGGTCGCAAGGCAGAGGAGAATCAGAACGGCATCAATGGGACGGAATTTAGGCTTTGTGTTGATCATGATTTTTTAGTCATCTGTTTTTTGAGAAGGTGCGGGCGTACCGTACCGCACCTTCTCAAGGGTTCGTTGGATCTATTCTCCTAGTAGTGGTTCCCAATCCTTCGTGCCGTACCAGTAGTCGGAACGCTCTTTGAGCCAATCCTGATTGATCAAAATCCAGGAGTTGAAGAACGCGAGGGTGTCCGGATCGCCTTTTTGAACTGCAAAAGCACTCGGCTGGAGATATAGCAGTTCGCCTCCCAGCGGGCGGTACAGCACGTCAGGATAGTCGGCGGCCCAGAACGCGGGGGTGGGGGTGGAGGAAAAGGCCGCGTGGGCATTGCCATTGAGCACATCCTGGATGACCGCTTCGTCGGTGTCGAATTGGTGCAGTTCGGCGTTCGGCGCATACTGCTTGGCCGCGTCGACGGGCGTTGCACCCAACCGCACGGCGATGATGACATCCTCACTGTTCAGACCGTCGAGGCTGGTCAGACCAGGGAGCATGTTTTTGTTGACGACCACGTCAATACCACTCCACTCGTATGGGTCCGAGAAGTTGACCTTGAGCGCGCGGTCTGTCGTGACACCCATACCCCCGATGATCACGTCGAACTTGCCGGTGAGGAGTGCTGGGATGATGCCCGACCACTCGGTCGGCACAAACTCCACCTCGACGCCCATATCCTCGGCCAGTTTGTTGGCAACGTCAACCTCGAAGCCGACCAGGTTGCCGTCCTTGTCCTTGAAGGCCCAGGGCACGAAGATGTCTAGCCCTACCTTCAAGACGCCGCGTTGCAACACCTCGTCGATCTGACTCTGTGTTCCCCCGGTCGCACTTCCTCCGGATGCACCGGAGCAGCCCGCCAGCAATCCGGTCAGTAGAGCGACGACGGCCACGATTCCTGCAACTCTCCGTAGACTTACTGTGTTTCTCATGGTTTCCCTCCTTTAGAAAATAAATGTTTGAACGTTGAAGCACTTCAACGTTGTCACAGAATTTGGCTCAGGAAGCGTTGGGTGCGTGCTTCCTGCGGATGCGTGAAGATGTGTTCCGGCGTGCCTGTTTCCACGATCTGCCCGTCATCCATAAAGATGACCCAATCGCTGACCTCGCGCGCGAAACCCATCTCGTGGGTGACGACGACCATCGTCATCCCGGACCTGGCTAATGTCTTCATCACGTCGAGTACTTCGTTGATCATTTCCGGGTCCAGCGCGCTGGTCGGTTCGTCGAAAAGCATCACTTTGGGCGCCATCGCCAGGGCGCGCGCGATGGCGACGCGCTGTTGTTGCCCGCC
>JBJYXQ010000533.1:0-2969 GCA_046260035.1 Anaerolineae bacterium | reverse complement strand
CCGCTTTCTGCCGTTTCCAACCCATTGATGCAGCGCAGCAGCGTCGACTTGCCTGATCCCGACGGCCCCATGATGACGACAACTTCCTGCCGCTGGATCTTCGCCGAGAACTCTCTGACTGCCTCGACCCCGCCGGTAAACGTCTTGCTGACGTTCTCGATTTCGATGATATAGTCTTCGTGTGTTTCGTTCATAGTCTACTCGTTGCTCAATGCTGGATACTGGATGCTATCGATCATCCAACCTCTAGTCCTTACGTCAAGACCCTGTATCGCTTCTCCATCGCGTACACGATCATCGACAAGGGGACTGTAATCACCAAGTAAATCGCCGCTGTGGCGAACCAGACCTCGAACGTGAGGAAGGTGTCAGCCGCAATCACTCGCGCCTGTAACGCCAGGTCACTTAGCGAAACCAGACCGACCAACGATGTGTTCTTGATCAGGCTGATCACTTCGCCAGTCAGTGGCGGCAGGATGCGGCGGATGGCCTGAGGCAAAATGATGTCGCGGTATGTGTCGAAGCGGCTTAGACCCAGACTGTAGGCTGCTTCCCATTGCCCTTTGTGCAGCGAGACGATCCCGGCCCGGAATATCTCCGACATGTAAGATCCCTCAAACAAGCTCAGGGCCAGCACCGCTGATGCGAAACGACCAAGTCCCAGAATGGGGCCGATGACGAAGTAGAGCAGGTAGATCTGAACCAGCAAGGGGGTGTTGCGGATGACCTCCAGGTACACCCGGGTCAGCAATCGGCCCATAAACGAGTCCGACAGCCGCAGGAGCGCCGTCGTCAGCCCAATCGCTAGGGCTAACACAAGGCTGACACCCGAAATCCTGAAGGTGAACAGCAGCCCCTCGATCAAATCACCCGGTACGAGACGCCCGGCTTCCACGCGGAACAAATACCGCGGGATGCGATACCACTGCCAATAGTAACCTAACTGGGCTGTGCTGAGCGAGATGAGCCATACACCCACCACAATCAAGAGGGCAAACTGGACGATGTCCTTCCCCGGAGAGCGCAAGAGGAAACTCCAGGGTTTCGGTTTGCGGAACGTGACCGCTGTAGGCGTGCTGTTTACCTTCATCGTTATCTATTGTGCTTGCCTGCGCATAGCTTCTCTCTGCGATACCTGCGCAATGATGTCGGCGATCGTGATGCCGCCTAGAGCACCCTCGACCAGTTGGTCCATCTGATCGAAAACCTCAATCAAGACTGCCTGAATATTGCGCCCTACCGGACAGTAAGGACTAGGTTCGTTGGGATGCAACCCGAAAAACGTTTCGTTTTTGGTTAATCGGTAGATGTCCTTCAGCGTGATCTGCGCCGGATCTTTTTTTAGAATCGTTCCCCCTGTGCTCCCCGGAAGCGTATCCACCAATTCGACCTCGTGCAACCGCCCTACGATCTGCCGGATTACCACCGGATTAGTATTGACGCTGCCGGCGATCCACCTTGAGGAAAGTGGCTGGTCAGCTTTGCCCAGTAAGGTCAGCACGTGAACCATTGTCGTGAATTGACTGTTCGCACTCATATATGTAAACATTTTAATTACATATCGTGATTTGTCAAGTGCCTTTTTCTTGACAATGCCGAAGCGTACACTATGATGACGGTGAAGATCAACGCCATGATGACATCAAGGAGACCAACGTTATGCATACAACCCTCTCGCTGAACGGCACCTGGCAACTGCGTGATGAAATCCTTACTTATCCTCTCGCCAACGCGCGGAAGCTTTCATATCTCGAAGATAGCTGGATAGCACAGCCGGTGCCTGGTGATATCCACCAGGGGCTGATCGAGGCGGAGCGCATTGCCGAACCGTTACTCGGCCTCAACAGCTTCGACTGCACGTGGACGGAGACGCGTTCGTGGTGGTTCCGCCGGACGTTTGTAATGCCCGAAGGCTGGCAAGAAGCGGATGCGGTCATCCGGGCAGAACTGGAGCTACAGGGTCTCGATTGTAACGCCGAAATCTTCCTCAACGGCGAGCACATCGGCAGTCATCCGAGCGCGTTTCGTCCCTTTGTGCGCGATGTGAAACCGTGGCTCGTCGACGGCGAGAATGTGCTGCTCGTGCGGCTCACGACTGGCGTCGAGGACGTTACCGAGGCGGATGTGGATTCGTGCGACGGTGTCCGTCCCGGCACCGAGGCAGGCAACGGTCGCCCGGAACGCGGCGAACCGCGGCGTACCTTCGCTCGCAAACCGCAGTACTCGTGGGGCTGGGATTGGAGCCCACGCACACCCACCACCGCCATCGGCGGTGATGTGACGCTGCGCTTGCTGACAATGGCCTGCATCCGCGACGTGGCGTTGCGTCCGGTGCAGCACGGCAAAGAAGTCCTTGTCTACGCCACGGTCGCCGTGGACCAGTTTCATTACTATAAGACTAAAGAAGGTGTGGTCAAAGTGACGTTCACCGATGCGCAGGGCCGCGCATTCAGCGCCGAATCCAATGCGCTGCTCCGTTCCGGTCTCACCTACGTCGAATTGCTCATCCCAATTCCCGATGCGCAACTCTGGTGGCCCAACGGTCTCGGCGACCAACACCTCTACAAAGTCGAAGCGACTCTCCTAATGGTTGGCCATTCGACTAACGACTACGCGACTATCGACTACCAGACTTTCAATTACGGCATTCGCTTCATCGAACTGGACACCGACGACACCTTCGCCTTCGTCGTCAATGGCAAGAAAATCTACGCCAAAGGCGCGAACTGGATTCCCGCCGACGCGCTCTACGCTCGCGTGAGCGATGAAAAGTACGACACCCTCATCCGCGAGGCGCGCGACGCCAACTTCAACATGCTGCGCATCTGGGGTGGCGGCCTTTACGAGCGTGACGCCTTCTATGACGCGTGTGATCGCTACGGCATCCTGCTCTGGCACGACTTCATGTTCGCCTGCGCGCCGTATCCCGATCACCTGGCGTGGTTCCGCGAGGAAGTGGAGAAAGAAGC
>JBJYXQ010000532.1:0-2405 GCA_046260035.1 Anaerolineae bacterium | reverse complement strand
CGCGCGCCAATCGCGCCAACCACCATGCGCCGCATCCCACCGACGACGCGGCAGATCCGGTCGAAGTGCGCTACGTTGTCCTTGAAGCGTGCACTCGTCGGGTTGACCGTGTGCGGTTTCAGCGCCGTGAACTTCAAGCCGTACTGGTGGAACACATCCATGATCGATAGCTTGCCGCAGAAGGCATCCCGCCGTACTTCAGGCGCCATCTTGTCCAGGTCGTCCGGATAGGCTTGAACCAGAATCGGCACATCAGCGTCCTGCAGGGCAGCTACCGCCCCTGTCTCATCACCGAAGTTGGGCAAGCAGAGGATAACGCCACCAAACTTGCCGCGGTTTTGCTGCAAGAAATTGGCGTAGACTTCGCCCTCCCGCGGCGTCTCGACCGCGCCGTGGCGCGTAGCGGACGCCTCCAGCATCAACACATCGTGGCCCATCGCCTTGAGCACGCGCGGCAGCTCCTCGCGCGCCTCGGCCAGCAACGACGCCGGGAAGAATCCCCGGTTTCCGAAAAACAGCGCAAACGTAGTCTTGTTCATGATTGACTCCTTGGGAAAAATGGACCACTAAGACACGAAGACACAAAGGGAAATTGATAAAAACTTCGTGCCTTTGTGTCTTCGTGGTAAAAATACCTTCCGTAGTTACCCCACCATCACCCCAGCCGCATCGAATCGCTTCTTCGCTTCTGCGACCACATCGGCAGGCAGCGGGCCGGCTTGCACGGCGGCGACGTTCTCCGCCAGATGATCGAGGTTCTTGGTGCCGACGATGATTGTGCTCACACCCGGATGCGCAACGACGAAGCGCAGCAGGAAGTGCGCCGGACTTTCGTCGGACGCGCGCAGGTCATCCAGGCCAAGCTTGGTGCAGGCATCCGCCAGGCTCTCCCACGGGTCGACGCGACGGGTCGCGCCACGAATGATCGTGCCAATACCCTTCGCAGAGGCGTCGCTGATCGCTTGCTCGCTGTGGCGAACCAGCGCCGAGTACCACACCTGCATCGCCTCGAACGCGTCCCATGCCGGATCGAGGTAGCCGCGCATTTGGACGTAGCCGTACTTCTCGGATGCGCCGCCCATGCTCACGGCGATGTGGCGCACCTTGCCCTCGTCCTTGATCTTGAACATCGTCTCCAGCACGTCGGTGCCGAGCAGGTCGGCGGGATACGCGCTGTGGACCTGCCACACATCCACGTGATCCGTGTTGAGGCGCTTGAGGCTGTGTTCGATGTTGTGACGAAGCTGCGCGCCGGTCCAGATGTGGCGCGGCGCGTCCTCTCCGCCGGTATAGGGGACATTGCACCCGCACTTCGTCGCCAGCACGTATTCATCCCGCCTGTGCGCGATGAACTTGCCGATGTAATCCTCGCTCGGGCCGTAATCCGGTGCGGTATCGATAAACGTGATACCCGCGTCCAGCACCGCGTTGAGCAGCCGTTCCGCCTGCGCTTCATCCACTGAGGGTCGGCGCAGTTCCATGGCCCCGTAGCCCAATACGGTGACGTTCAAACCTGTGTTACCAAATTGTCGTTTTTCCATTACGATCTCCTTTCAATCGTCAATATAAAGCGTATGACGCGCGCGCAAGGCATCGACCATCGCGGCTGTGACCGGCTGGCTGCCAAGTTTTTTCAGGTCGGAGAACCATCCGTGCTCGTCGGAACCACCGGTCACGAGCAGGTCAAACTGTTCGGCAAGACGCTGAAAATACGGGCGCGTCGTTTCATCCACAGTGTGGTGATAGATCTCCAATCCATCAAGGCCCGCTTCAACCAAGGACTCCAATTGCTTCGCAGAAATCCATGATCCGTCACAGCTTACGGCTATTGGATGCGCCAACACGGCGACACCGCCGGCACGATGGATGCGATCGATCAACTCCTGGATGGTAAAACGGCTCAAACGCACGCGACGCCAGTACTGTTCCACGACTGCTATGACCTCTTCCCAGTCGGGGATATAGCCCTTAGCCTGAACCGCCATCATCAACTGGAGCAATCCCGCGTATCGAGGGTTCTGCTCGAACACATCCTCCAGAAAAATCGTGTACCCGTCCATTGTCAAAAACGAACAACATTCAGCAATCCGCGCGTGGATGTCCCCCAACGTGGCCTGCTCAAAGGCCTGGAATTCTGCATCGTCCAGGTTCACGAAATACGCCAGGACATCAATGTCACCTTTACCCGGCGGGGTGTTGCATTGCGACCAATGACACGTGAATTCCACTGCCGGAATCAACTCCAGGCCCAATGCCTGAGCCAAAGGCAGTGCTTCGCGGGTACCATTGGCGTTGTCATGATCGGTGATCGCCAGTGTCTTCATCCCCATTTGTGCAGCTCGGTGGAGGACCTCTGCTGGGGAATCTCGTCCATCTGAGAAATGCGTGTGGATATGCAAATCAAT
>JBJYXQ010000531.1:0-10334 GCA_046260035.1 Anaerolineae bacterium | reverse complement strand
TACGCGACTAACAACTACAGGACTGCTTTCAAAGTGATTATGCATATCCCATTCTTACAACTCGGACTCGGTTTCGTGGTCAGCGCCGTGATCGGCTGGCTGGCGTACAAGCGGTCGGCGCTCTCCCCAAGCGGCGTCCTGGGCGCGATCCTTACCGGAACGGCGATCTTCGGCTTCGGTGGGTGGACGTGGGGACTACTGCTTATCACCTTCTTTATTCTCGCGAGCCTGCTCTCGAAATACAAGGAGGGCATCAAAACAGACTTGGCCGAGAAGTTCGCCAAAGGCTCCCGGCGCGACCTCGCGCAGGCGTTGGCGAATGGGGGTGCAGGCGCGCTGATCGCCATCGCCTACCGCTTCACCGGGCAGCCGTTGCTGTGGTTCGCCTTCGTCGGTGCGATGGCGACCGTGAACGCGGATACCTGGGCGACTGAGCTGGGCGTGCTCAGCAAGCGCCCGCCGCGCCTGATTACGACGGGCGCGCGCGTGGAGGTCGGTACATCCGGCGGTATCTCGCTACAAGGGACACTGGCGACGCTGGCCGGTGGCGCGGCGATTGGCGTGGCAGGCGCCCTCTTCCTCTACGTAGAAAGCCTGATCCGTTACACACCGCGCCTGCTCTTGCACCCATTATCATGCCTCGTCTATCCGGGGAACTGCACCCTGCTACCCCTCATTGCCGCACTCGCCGGATTGGCCGGTTCGCTGTGCGACAGTCTGCTAGGCGCGACGGTGCAGGCCATCTACTACTCGTCCAGCCGTGAGAAAGAAACGGAGAAAGTCATCGATCCCGACGGCACACCCAACATCCTACTGCGCGGATGGCGCTGGCTGAACAACGATTGGGTCAACTTCATCAGCTCTGCCGTCGGCGCAGCTATTGCCGTCCTCCTCGCCCACCTCAGCACCACCTTCTAATTTCTCATTTCTATGTTTTTCTACCTATCCAAACTCCTACCCCTGTTCGTTTACCCGCTCGGTATGGCGTGTGTGTTGTTGGTCGTGGCGCTTGTCGTACGGCGGCACCCACAATGGCAGACAAAGGTGATCGCCATCACGCTGGCGCTGCTGTGGTTGGGCGGCAATCGCATCGTGGCGATGACGCTGGCGCGCTCGCTGGAATGGCGATATGCTCCTCCGCCCAGCGCGGCAAACAACATCCCGCACGCGGACGCCATCGTCGTTTTAGGCGGGGCGACACGCACGCCGGGCTATCCACGCCCCACCGCCGAGGTCAACGAGGCCGGTGACCGTTTGCTGTACGCCGCGTGGTTGTACGATCAAGGCGCAGCGCCCATCATCGTGCTCAGCGGCGGCGCTGCCCCGTGGATCGGGCCACCAAGCATCTCCGAAGCCGAAATCATGGCCGGATTACTACAACGGATGGGTGTCCCAGAAACTGCCATCTTGCTTGAAAAAGGTTCATGGAATACCTACGAAAACGCCGAGGCCAGCCTCAATCTTCTGAAAGCGCACGACATCGAGAGCATCCTCCTGGTGACGTCGGCCATCCATATGCCGCGTGCCTACGCTACGTTTGTCAATCCGGAGATTGACGTCACACCTGCGCCCACCGACTTCTGGGTATCGCAGGCTGAATGGGACTACTACACGCAGCCCAGGTTGAGCATCCAACTGATGAACTTACTACCGAGCAGCCAGGATCTTGCCTTGACAACTCAAGCTACCAAGGAGTATATTGGTATCGTTGTCTACGCCGTGCGTGGGTGGTTAGCCTTCAGCAATTAGCTGTCAGCCGTCAGCCTTAGCGCACTATAGAACGATTGTTTTCTTGAGCCGTTTGGCTGATCGCTGAAAGCTGATAGCCGAATGCCTGTCATCGGCCAACTATTTTAGGAGGGTATTATGCGAATGACACAACTTTTTGGACAGACCTTGCGCGACGCACCGTCGGAGGCGCAAGTCGCCAGCCACCAGCTATTGCTACGCGCGGGTTTCATACGCCAACTGGCAGCGGGGATTTTCACATACCTGCCGTTGGCACGGCGTTCGATGACGAAGATCGAGAACATCATCCGCGAGGAGATGAACGCCATCGGCGGGCAAGAGATCACGATGCCCGTGGTGAACCCAGCCGACATCTGGAAGGAAACCGGACGCTGGTACCAGATCGGGTCAGAGATGGGGCGCTTCAAGGACAAGTCGGACCGCGACATGGTGCTGGCGATGACGCACGAAGAGGTCGTTGCCGACCTAGTGCGCCAGGAGATTCGCGCCTACAGCCAACTGCCGCGCCTGATCTACCACATCCAGACCAAGTGGCGCGACGATCCCCGCCCGCGCGCCGGATTGATCCGCGTGCGCGAGTTCACGATGAAGGACAGCTACAGCCTTGATATCGACGCCGACGGCCTAGACGCGCAGTATCGCGCACACTACCAGGCGTACTTCAACATCTACCGCCGTTGCGGACTGGACGCCATCGCCGTGGGATCGGACACAGGGATGATGGGCGGCACGCTAGCCCATGAGTACATGGTGCTCACCCCCATCGGCGAGGATACGCTGATGCTATGCGATAATTGTGGTTATGCCGCCAACCGGCAGATTGCGCGCTTCCAGAAACCGTCCGTTGCGGACGAAGCCCCCCTCCCCACCGAAAAGATCGCCACTCCCAACGTCACCACCATCGCCGATCTCGCCGCCTTCCTGGACATTCCCGCCGCCAAAACGGCCAAAGCTGTCTTCATGATGGCAGAGATGGCGGACCAGCAAACTGACGAACAATTCATCTTCGCCGTCATCCGTGGCGATATGGAAGTGAACGAGACAAAGCTGGCGAACGCCGTCAAGGCAAAAGCGCTGCGCCCGGCAACGGAGGCGGAGATCCGGGCGATCGGGGCAGAGCCAGGCTACGGATCGCCCCTGGGAGTGAAGAATGCGCTCATCGTCGTAGATGACGCCGTCGCCGCATCGCCCAACCTGGTTGCAGGCGCGAACGAGGCGGGCTACCATCTGCGTAACGTCAACTACGGGCGCGATTACCATACGGACATCGTCGCCGATATCGCCGCTGCGCAAGAAGGGGATGCTTGCCCGGTCTGCGAGGGTGCACTGCGCGCCGAACGCGGCGTCGAAGTGGGCAACATCTTCAAACTCGGCACGCGCTACACCGAGGCGATGGGTGCGCGCTTCCTCGATCAGGATGGCGAACTCAAGCCGGTGGTGATGGGATCATACGGCATCGGGATCGGGCGGCTGCTGGCTTGCGTCGCCGAGATGCACCGCGACGACTACGGCCTGATCTGGCCGATCACCGTCGCGCCGTACTCGGTCCACCTGCTCACGTTGGGCCCAGCAGATAGCGAGGCCACCACCGTCGCTGAGCAGCTCTACGCAGATCTACAAACTGCCGGCATCGACGTCCTCTTTGACGATCGCGACCGCAGTCCTGGCATCAAGTTCAACGATGCAGACCTCATCGGTGTCCCGCTACGCGTCACGGTGGCATCGCGCGGCCTCAAACAGCAGAGCGTCGAGGTCAAGCGGCGCGACCAGAAGGAACGGGAGTTCATCCCGCTGACAGAGATCATTCCGGCGCTGAAGGTGCGCATCGCCGAACTGGAAGCGGAAATTGCAGATACCGTCGTCGAAGTACCATTCCGTGATGCGTGAAGCGTGATGCGTGAGAGGTTAATCACGCATTACGAATCACGCATCCCATCTTAACCAAAGCTTATGAAAAAAGGAGATAATATGGATGCCTTAGAGGTTCTTTTCACCCGGCGCAGTATTCGCCGGTACACCAATGAAACGGTAACGGAAGAGGAGATCAAGACCATCCTCGAAGCGGGGATGAATGCGCCCTCGGCGAACAATCGCCAACCGTGGAGTTTTATCGTCGTGGATGAACGCGCAAAGCTCAACGCGATTATGGAGGTGCATCCCTATTCCCGGATGCTCGCGGAAGCGCCGCTGGCCATCATCGTCTGCGGTGACGCCTCAGCCGCCAACAAATTCTGGCAGCAGGATTGCGCCGCCGCGACGGAGAACATCCTGCTGGCGGCACGCGCGCTAGGCTTAGGCACGGTATGGATGGGCGTTTATCCTGACATGCCGCGTGCGAAGGGTATCGCCGCGCTATTCGGCATCCCGGAGGGAATCGAGCCGATGTGCGTCATCGCGGTCGGTCACCCGGCAGAACAAAAAGGCCGTGTAGAACGCTACGACGAGGGCAAAGTCCACAAGAACGGGTGGTGATACTGAAACCTGACAGGTCTCGGAAGACCTGTCAGGTTTATAAGTCCAATCGCATTTCGATACGGCGGAACGATTCGAGATAGCCCATATCCAGCAATCCTGGCAGATGGGGATCGTCGAGGGGTAAATTCTCCGTCTTCGTATCCTTAATCGGATACTTGCTGTGCAAAGCATGCACCAAGGCACGGGCGACCTCACGTGGGTCGCCCACTTCCGTCTGCAAGACCAGGCGTCCCAACTGAAATGTCGTGCTCTGGTAGACCAGCCAGCCTCGACTCCCGTTTGCTAACTCGACCCGCAAAGCATCCAGACTGCCAGCGTTGATCAGCGATGGCGTGTCGTCCAGCCAGGAAGGTGTGCTGCGACGCTGGTGCAGCAGGGCGATTGCCTCGTCCGATCCAAGATGCTCCGCTTTGTACGAGCCGGCATCCTCTTGCAATAAACCCGGCGGACGCCGTAAAATCAACAACACGCGAAGTTCACGAAATCCAAGTTTCGCGAATAGCTTTTGCGCGGGTTCGTTGTCTTTAATAACCTCAAGAATGACATAGTCCACACCCAACTTCCGCGCCATGCTGATGTTATCTCTCATCAGGGATTCGCCCGTACCCCGGCGGCGCTTGACGGGCAGCACCCCCAATCGCGTAGACCAACAATGTCCCGGACGGACCCCCAACATCGAGATACCCAGGATATGCCCGTCAGACAATGCTACGGCAGAACGTTCCATATCGACGTCATAATTGTGTACGTACTCCTGCAGACGGCGCACATTCATCGGCATAGGCACGATGTAGTCGATACGGGTTTGATTATAGGCGTGAGTCAACTCTTCGAGCGTGAACTCAGATGCGCGACGCAGCACCAACTCCGTTCCGGCATCCTCGCTCGCATCGATACAGTTCGTCAATCCAGATCCCCTTGTAATGCTGATATGCCAAACAGACCTTATTATAACACAGGTAGGATTGAACCACGGACCGCTACAATCAGTTGGGCTAATGTAAGTGCGTCCCACCTAGTCTGCGCGCATCTCAAGCGTATACGCGCCGAGGGGATCAAGATTCTCCTGCGCATCCACGCGGGTGATGATCACCGCTAATCGTTGCGTAGCGCGGTTGGGTGACGCCGGGAACGTGTGGGTCAGATGTCCATCACTATCAGCTGTGAGCGTCACAGTGTCACCAAGAGGGATAAGGTGCTGACTGCCGTCCATCACCAGTTCCCAGACTTGAACGTCGAACACAGCCACCGCACCTGGGGTACCATAGATTTCCAACGTCAACGCCTGCGCGTTCGCAGCATCGTTTAGGTCGATTTCGATGTAGTCCATCCCAAAACTACTCGGGATCCCGGCTGGATAAGCTTGCTCTGCGGCACTGTAGATAAGGGGTGTGCCAGTATAGGTCAATTGGTTGGTCGTCGGGCCATTGTACAGGTGATCCGGATCGTAGAAACCACAAAGGCCTGGTTGCCCCGGTACGACACATCGCCCGCCCTCGACGTGCAAAGCATAGAGTGCGCGCGCGAACGCGTTTAGGCTTTCGCGATAGGTCGTGAATGGGCAAGACGCGCCCGCCAGTGCGCGATCCATAATCAGCGGCAGGTTAGCAACGATGTCGGTCGAGGTCTGAATATCGACAACCTCACCCGAATAGAGTGTCGTCAGCGCCTCGCGAACAACCTGCATATCGCCACAACGCTCATACAAGAAGCGCCAGTACACGGCAGGGGAATAAGCATCGATTTCGGGATAACGCTTATTGAGCTTTCCGTAGAAACCGTCACCGCCGATGAACTTATTGGCATTTAACACATAGTAGCTTTCTCCCGGCCCTCCGGCAAACTCAGCATCGAACTCGCCCACCGTCGACGCGAGCACCGCAGTTCCTTCAGCGAAGAACTGCCAGGCCAAGTCTTTACCGGACACATCACCGTTGCCACTGTAATGCAAGCCGATGTTACGTTGTATGTTGTGAAATAGCTCGTGCTGGTAACTGCTCATCAACCGCTCGGTCAAACCGGCGTATGATGCACTTCCGATGTTATCACTGGCGTTAAGGGAGATACGGGAATCGCCAGCAGCCGGTGCAGCACTGTGAAACCACGTCTTTCCATCGTGCAAGGTCACGCTCAACCGCTCGGTGTCTGCGCCGCCGCGATAAGATGTCCATTCCTCGTACCAGGGGAAGCCCCACACGTCGCTCTGCACGCGAAAGGCCTCTGCCATACGGGGTATGAGCTGGCTTTGCACGTAAGCCGGAACTTCGGCGCGGGAGAGCTGGTGCACGGCTTCGGCAACGCGGTTTTGGTAGGGGATCATATCGCAATAGTAGAGAACCAGTTCATCCGGGGCCGCACCGTCGGTCATTTCCTGGACTTGCGGGAGTGTGACGACCACCTGATCTTCCATCAGGAAGGCGTACTCTTGCTCAAGCACCAGCCGCGGCGCGACATCGCCGGCAGCGGTGAGGGTCACCCGAAAGCGGAAGTAGTCCGTGGGCGTGGGGATCACATCCGCGCCCAACATTATAGCGCGTTGAAATTCGAGCGCGAATTCCGCCATCCCGCTGTTGCCCGTCGTCGAATCTGCGATCCTCCGCGTCTCGCGCCACACGGGGATGCGAGACCCCAGTTCCCCACCCCGATCAGGATCGCCACGCTGTGTCTCCACCAACAGCGTCACCGTGATTCCGCCCGGAGGCACCGCGATGCCGGTCATCTTCACCACCAACGTACGCTCTGGAGCGGCTGTCAGAGCGCCGTTGCGATGGAGCACCAGATGAGGAATTTGCACCGTTTCGGCAGGAACCCCGTCGACCGTCTCGCCGTTTTGTGTCCTAAACTCGATCGTCGCTCCAGAGGACGTAGACAGAGCGATAGCGGGCGCGAGAGCCGTTTGCGCCTCTACACTATCCGTGAGGGCTGAACCGTAAGCGATTGCATCGCCTTCACAACCAACGAGAAGCAAACCTAAACCCAATAACAAAACGCCAAATGTGAATCTTGTGATTGCTGATCGTGACTTGCCCATCGTGCTCTCCTTTCAGTTGAGTCACGATCAGCGTAGCAACCGACCATTCCGCAGAAATCGCGGAAACCATCGCAAAAACTACCGGAACCGTCGCACAAAACGTCGCACACGAAAAGTAAGGGCGAGGCATCCCCACACGATGCCAGGTAGACAGGAAGATAAGTTTTTCCACACGTCTGAAGTGCAAATACGCTGTTAGGGATGCCTCGCCCCTACATCACCGGCAGGGAAATAGATTGCGTTTTCGATTGATCTGGGGTACACTGAGGTCAGCCATCCCGCGCATCAACGAAGCAACCCACAACACACACCAACACGGGAAACCCTCAGCGATCGTATCGATATAGTGACGGGGGAATGAAGTATGACCCGGTTTGCGTTACATCTGCTTGGTGCGCCGCACCTAGAAGTGGACGGCGAAGACATCCACATCCGCCGCCGCAAGGTGACCGCGTTGCTGGCCTACCTCGCGGTCACCGGTCGCAGCCACCAACGCGACGCCCTGGCAACGCTGCTCTGGCCTGAACACGACCCATCCAGCGCCCGCGCAGACCTGCGCCGCACACTCTCGGTGCTCAACCGCGAACTGGGCGGCGACGGTATCCTCGCGGACCGGGAGACGGCACAACTCAACCCCGAACTGGATTTATCACTCGATGTGATGAAGTTCCAGCAAAGGCTGGCTGCGTGTGAAACGCACGGGCACCCGGCAGGCGAGGTCTGCTCCGACTGCGTGCCGCTGCTAGAACAGGCTGTGGTGCTGTATCAGGACGATTTCCTGGTAGGCTTCACCTTGGACGATAGCGCCGCCTTCGACGAATGGCAGTTCTTCCAGACCGAAGGACTGCGCGATGCGATGGCGAGCGCGCTGGCGCGGTTGGTGCGCTGGTACAGTGACCAGGGCGAAGAAGCATACGAGCAAGCGATAGCCTACGCCCGGCGCTGGCTAAGCCTCGACTCCCTGCACGAACCGGCGCACCGCCACCTGATGGCGCTGTATGCCCAATCCGGGCAACGCAGCGCGGCGTTACGCCAATACCGCCAATGCTTGCGACTCCTCGAGGAAGAACTGGGCGTTGAACCCACAGAAGGAACCACTGCCCTCTACGAACACATTCGCGCTGAGCGCGGGTCTTTACCACAAGCCGACATCCCCCCTACTTCCACACTCCCACACCCCCCTGCCCCACCACAGCTTCCTGCCTTCCTCAGCGATGAAGCCCCTCCGGTCATCCGCAAAGAACCCGTCTTCGTCGCTCGCGAGCCGGAGCTGGCACGCCTGCACGGCTTCCTCGACGCGGCCTTGGCAGGACAGGGGCAGGTGGCCTTTGTCATTGGCGGCCCCGGGCGCGGCAAGACGGCGTTGCTGCGCGCCTTTACTCAGCAGGCGATGGCCACACACCCGGACTTGTTAGTCGCCGGTGGCGTCTGCACCGCCTATGCGGGCATCGGCGATCCTTACCTGCCCTTCCGCGAGGTGTTGGCCCTTCTCACCGGGGACGTGGGATCCCGCTGGGCAGCAGGGACACTCTCCCGCGGACACGCGCAGCGGCTGTGGACCGCATTGCCACAGACGCTCCCCGCGCTGGTCGATCGCGGCCCATCTCTGATCGGCACCCTCGTGCCCTCGGCAGGGCTTGTGGCCCGTGCCGAAAGCATACCTCCGGATAGCGCCGCAGATGCCAAGTGGCGACAGAAACTACAGGCGTTAAGCGAGCGACCAGGCGTTGGCGACCTGGAACAGAGCGCCATCTTCCAGCAAATCAGCAACGTGCTGAGCGCGATGGCCGGCGGACATCCCCTACTGCTCACGCTGGACGATGTGCAGTGGGCCGACACCGGTTCCATCGGCCTGCTCTTCCACCTGGGACGCCACCTGGCGGGGCAGCGTATTCTGCTCCTGAGCGCGTACCGGCCTGAAGAAGTCGAGGGAGGCAGACAAGGTCCTTCGACAAGCTCAGGACAAGCTGAACGTCACCCGTTGGACAAGGTGCTAGTGGAGTTCAAACGGCAGTTTGGGGATGTATGGGTGGACCTGCGGCAAGCCGACGCCGCGCAGGGCGATGTCTTTGTCAATGCCTTGCTAGATGCCGAAGCCAACCGTTTGGGACAGGATTTCCGGGATGCGCTGCTCGCCCGCACGGGAGGACACCCACTGTTCACAGTGGAACTGCTGCACGCGCTGGAGGCGCGTGGCGTACTAGTGCGGGATGCAGAGGGGGCGTGGGTCCAGAACTCGGCGGTGGATTGGGGAACCTTGCCCGCGCGGGTGGAGGCGGCGATCGCGGAGCGCCTGGGGCGTTTGGACACGGAACAGCGTGATATATTGACGGTCGCCAGCGTGGAGGGGGAGACCTTCACCGTGCAGGCGATCGCGCAGGCGCAGGGCCTGGAGGAACGGGCGGTGTTGCGCATGTTGAGCCACGACCTGGCAGGCCTCCATCGCCTGGTGCGAGAGATGGAGGAAGTGCGCGTGAATGGGCACTTCCTGACACGCTACGCCTTTGCCCACGCGCTGTTCCAGGATTACCTCTATCACGCCCTGAGCAATGGGGAACGCCGGTTACTGCACGGCGAGATTGCCACAGCGCTCGAAAGCTGTTACGGAGCACAGCGCGAGGCTGCTGCGGTATCCCTGGCGCATCACTTTGATCAGGCTGAGCATCGCGAGAAGGCAATCGAGTACGCGCTGCTGGCCGGAGAGCAGGCCCGCGCGACCTATGCTCACGAGCAAGGGCTGATCCATTTCCGCCGGGTTCTGGCGTTGACCGAGGAGCTCCCGCCGGGCGAGCAGCAAGCGCAGTGGCGGTGGGCAGCCTTGAAAGGACTGGGCGAGTCATGGTCAGGCACGGGCAACACCGCCGAAGCAGAAACATACCTGCGGCAGGCAATCGCGCTGGGGTGGAATATAGGCGTGCCTTCCCGTGACCTGGCGCGCCTCTACCGCCAGTTGGGAGGCTCATTGTTCTGGCAGGGAAAACATGCTGAGCGGGTGCAAATTGGGGAGGAGGGCTACCGGCGCCTGGTCACCGACCCGGAATCCGTGGAGGCGGCTCTGTTGAATCAGACTATCGCTGTT
>JBJYXQ010000530.1:0-3733 GCA_046260035.1 Anaerolineae bacterium | reverse complement strand
AAAGTTGTTGTCCTCCCTCGCGCGAAGCGCAGGGAGAGGGATAAATTTGAAATGCGATAGCCCTGGGCAATAGACCCGTGCAATCTGGGACGATTAAGAAGTCTGGTATAATTCAAGCATTATGGCACTACTGTCAACTTCCAATCTAGCGAAATACTTCGGCCCGGATGAAATCTTCTCAGAGATTTCCCTCGAAGTCCATCAAGGCGATTGCGTGGCTTTGGTGGGCGTCAACGGCTGCGGGAAGAGCACGCTGCTAGACATCATCGCCGGTGTGCAGGAGCCCGACGCCGGGACGGTGAGCCGCGCGCGCGATATCCGCATCGGCTACTTGCCGCAAACGCCTGACTTCGACACCACAGGAACTCTGTGGGAAGCAATGGAGGCCGTTTTTGCCGACCTGCACGCACAACAGGCAAAGCTGCGACGCCTGGAAGAACAGATGGCCTCGCCGAACGAAGCGGAGCGGGAAACGGCAATTGCCCGTTACGGCGTTCTGCTGGATAAATTCGAACACGCAGGCGGTTTCACGTACGAGACGCGCATCGGGCAGGTACTCGGCGGCTTGGGATTTAGCAAAGAAGAGTTCGACATGCCAACAGCCTACCTCAGCGGCGGCGAACAAACGCGCGCACTGCTGGCGCGGCTGCTGCTGGAAGAGCCGGACCTACTGCTGATGGATGAACCGACCAACCACCTCGACCTCGAAGGGATCGAGTGGTTGGAAGAGCAACTCAAAAACTGGAAGGGCGGTATCATCGTGGTGGGACACGACCGCGAATTTCTGGATACCATCGCCAACCGGGTGTTGGAAATGGAGTTCGGGCACATCGATGCTTACCGGGGCAATTACACCGCCTACGTCCAACAACGCGTTGACCGGCGCAGACAACAGCAAGTGGCCTACGAGACCCAACAACAAGAGATCGCCAAAACCGAGGAGTACATCCGCCGCTATATGGCCGGGCAGCGCACATCGCAGGCGAAAGGGCGGCAGCGCCGCCTGGAACGCGTGGAACGCCTCGAACGCCCCATCGAACAACAGCATATCCACATCGACTTGCAAACCACGCTGCGCAGCGGCAACCTGGTGCTTGGATTGTACAATTTGAAGGCTGGCTACACACCGGATGCCCCCTTGGTCGCGGTGGAAGAAGCTGAGATCCGCCGCAGCCAACGCGTCGCGCTGGTCGGGCCGAATGGCTCCGGCAAAACGACGCTTCTGCGCACGATCCTCCGCGAGATCAAGCCCTTGCACGGGCGGGTCCGCATCGGCGCGGCGGTTCACATCGGTTACTTCGCGCAAGTGCAAGAACATCTGGTCGCGGGGAAAAACGTGCTGTACACGCTCCTCGACGCGGGCATGGTATCCGTCGCTGAAACGCGCTCTTTCCTGGCGCGCTACGGCTTCCGCGGTGACGACGTTTTCAAGGACGTCGGTGTGCTTTCCGGCGGCGAGCGCGCGCGGGTCGCCCTGGCAATTCTGACGCTAGAGAAAGCGAATTTCCTTCTATTGGACGAGCCGACGAACCACCTGGATATACCCTCCCAGGAAGTGTTGCAAGACGTCATCAACGACTTCAACGGGACGGTGCTGCTGGTGAGCCACGACCGCTATCTCATCCGCGAGATCGCCACGCAGGTGTGGGCCATCGCCGACGGAAGACTGCACGTCTTTGAGGAAGGCTACCCTGCCTATGCTGCGTGGCATCGGGACTATCGCAACGGCAACGCGCCGGGCCTATCAAAGCACGAGGAAGAAGCACGCGCCCGCCGCGAGGCAGAGCGTCAAGCCGAACGCGAACGCGAGCGCGCCCTGGCCCGCCAGCAAAAACAACTGGAGAGCCTGGAAACAGAGATCCACGCCCTGGAAGCACGCCTGCAGGAACTCACCACAGCGCTGGATGTCGCCGGGCGCACGCAAGACGTTGCCCGCGTCGCCAAACTCGGCGCGGAATACCACCACGTCGAAGCCGAACTCAATCACCTTCTGGAGGAATGGACTGCTGCTGCCGCGGATAGCGCTAGCTCTTAAAAACACGAAGACACTAAGTCACTAAGGGTTTTGCGATGACATATCAACCGCTTTCCAATAGAGAAGAAACTATAGCAAAAGCTATCGTAGATGCCGCATATAATGTCCACAAAAACCTTGGACCTGGACTGTTAGAAAGCATTTACGAAACATGCTTTTGCCATGAATTGCACAAGCGCGGATTAGCCTTCAAAAAACAAGTGGCTGTTCCGGTGGTATATGATGACATCACCTTTGATGAAGGATTGCGCCTTGATGTTCTTGTAGAAGACTTAGTTATTTGTGAACTCAAGGCTGTACAAACAATGCTGCCTGTTTTCGTCGCACAACTCCTGACCTACCTCAAACTTAGCAACAAACGGCTAGGATTTCTCATCAACTTCAACGTTCCCCAAATAAAGCAAGGCATCAAACGAGTTATTCGATGAACTTAGAGTCTTTGTGTCTTCGTGGTAAAAAACTTCCTTACCGCATCGGGCTGACAGGGAACATCGCTACGGGAAAGAGTACCGTTGGGCAGATGTTGACCAAGTTAGGCGCAGAGGTCATTGACGCTGACCATATCGTACACACTGTATTAGCACCGGATGGCGCGGCCTATCCGGCTGTCGTCGCAGCGTTCGGAACAGGCATCCTCGCTGCCGACGGCACCATCGACCGGGGCAAACTCGGCGACATCGTTTTCAGCAGCCCAGAGGCCCTGGCGAAGTTAGAGCAGCTCACCCATCCTCACGTCATCGCCCTCATTGATGAGCAGATCACTGTCAGTGCCGCTCCAGTCGTTGTCGTAGAAGCCATCAAGTTGCTAGAAAGTGGCGTCGCCGATGACTACGAGGCTATCTGGGTGACAACGTGCCCGGAAACGGCACAACTCGCACGGTTGATGAAATCACGCCATCTCACCCACGAAGAAGCGCTGCGCCGTATCCACGCGCAGCCGCCGCAAGCCGAGAAAATCGCCCGCGCCGACGTCGTCATCGACACCGGTGGCTCCATTGGCAAAACCCGTGCTCAGGTCGTGGCAGCGTGGGAAGCAATCGAGATTACAAAAGTCTCAGCACACACCTGCAGTAACCATATCTCTTGTTCAACACAGACAACTGAGCAACATGATGCATCGTGAGACTTTTGTAGTCTGCGTGGAATATGTGCTATGACCAGAAAATACCTCCGCACATCCGATGTCGCCAAAGCGGCTGACTGCCATCCCAACACGGTGCGGCTGTACGAGGAGTGGGAATTTATACCGCCCGTTTCCCGCACGGCGAGCGGCTACCGGCAGTTCACTGAGGCCCACGCCGACCATATGGTACTGGCTCGGATGGCCCTTCGCGGTTCCTGGCCCGGCCGCGCGATTCGTCGCTCCATTATAGCTTTGGTCAAACAGGCCGCGACAGGTGACCTGGGCGGCGCGCTAGAAGCCGCCTATGCCCACCTAGCGCTGGTCTATGCCGAACGCGCCCAGGCTGAAAGCGCGGTACGACTCCTTGAACGCTGGGCACAGGGCACACCTGCCGACGCCACACGTGACCCGCTACGCATCGGTGAAACAGCCGAGTTGTTAGGTGTTACAAGAGATATGTTGCGCAACTGGGAACGCAATGGGCTACTCGACGTACCGCGCGATCCCAACAACAGCTACCGCTACTACGGCGCGGAGGAGATCAGCCGGCTGCGGGTAATCCGTATGCTGATCCG
>JBJYXQ010000529.1:0-5570 GCA_046260035.1 Anaerolineae bacterium | reverse complement strand
CCCACGTCAGTGACGACGGCGGCGGCGCGCGGGAAGAGTGGTGTCCAGCCGACGTTGGTCTTCACGGTGACGAGGATTTCCCCTGCCTGGAACTGGTCGCCCTCCTCGGGCGTTTCTAGCTTGCGCACAATGCCCTCAACGACACCAGCCGCGCCGGCAAACCCACGGATAGCCTCAGTATGCGCGATCCGTGCCGGAGCGTGCGCGTTGTAGATGTCGCTGCGGCGGTTCGGGTCGGCGGCCCACGCGAACGGATCGAAGTGGCCGAGGATGAGGGCGGGATAGGGCGGCAGTGCCGCGTAGCGCGCATACGTTTCACGCCGGGCGGGGATCAGCGCGACCGCGCTTTCGTCGCCGGAGAGAACGTCCTGGATTTCGTCGAACGACAAGAAAAAGACGGCATCCCCCAGGCCAGTGAGTACGCCGGCCCGCAGCGCGAAGGCGCGCGCCACGCCGATGACGCGCGTGGCTTCGGAGCGGACCGCCTCGCGACGTTGGGCGGCTGTTGCGATCTGTGCAAGGCGGCGCCGTACAGATTTCACCTTGCGCGGATGCTGTTCGGCGAAGCGCGCCCAGGCCGCGTCGAAGGCAGCGCGCTGGCCGGCGAGCATGGCGTCCACGTCCACCGGCGCTTTGGCGAAGTCCGCCAACTGTTGGTCGAGCCACGCCGGATCTTCCACCGGGCGCGGGATGGAAAGCTCCATCTCGTGTGGCCCACGATGCCCGTATTGTTGCAGGTAGGCTTCGCGCGTCATCTCGCCGCGCGCCACCTTCGCCAGCCCCATCGCCGGACCGAGGCTTGCCAGGTCGCCCGCGCCGCGCATATTGGAGAGCAGCGCGTTGGTGTCGGCCTCGCCCACCAGGTCGAGGAGCTGGCGGCGCAGTGCCCCGGCCGGCCCGGAGAACTGCCCTGTCACGGCGCGCAGCACCCAGCAGGTACGCCGGAAATAGGGGAGGATGTCATCCCGCCACAGCGCAGCCAGGGCAGCTTTGTCCTGCGTCATTTCGATGCGCCGGTGCACGTCTGTGCACCAACCGGGAGCCGCATCCAGGAATGCTTGGGCTTGCCGGGCACAAGTCCGCATCTGCTTGCGCGCGGTGAACATACCGGGTAGAAAGGTTTTGAACACCGTTCCCAAAGAAATCGGAACGGTAGGGATTTCGATGTCCTCGGGGATGCGCCCGAACATACTCTCAGCCCGTCGCAGTGTGTCCCTGGGCTTGGCGCCAAAGACGCGACCAAAGGACGCCATCATACTCAGGTTAAGGTACGGTCGCCCGCCGATGTTGCCCGCCAATGGAAAATTGTCAGGAAGTTGGACGGGGATGACCTGACCGAGATAGATTTGCCACATCGACCAGGTACAGGGTGTCATCACGTCGGAGATAGCCTCGGCGAAGTTGGCGTTGGTCCAGAGGAAGTCGCCGGCCAGACTGTCGTTCCACGCATCCGTGGGTGAGATACCATTTCTAATCGCAGATCGGTTGGATACCATTTTGTCACCTAAAAGAACACAAAGTACCGTGGAATCTGCCGCATATACGCGCGATATGCCTCTCCGTACTGCGCCAGGCAAGACCTTTCTTCGGCCAGGATGCGGACGTGGTAACAGACAACGGCGAGGACCATAAGCAGAAGCGCTGTCCACGAGCCGACTGCGATGCACGCCCCTAAGAAGACGAGCACCAGCATCACCCATTGTGGATTACGTGAGATTTTGTACAATCCCTGGGTGGCAGGATGGCCCTCCGGCGTGTTTCGGAAGTTAAATAGGGCAACGACTACGCCGATCATACCCAGGACAAAAATCGCACTCCCAAGGTAAAAGACGAACGTCTCTACGTTTAGCGGCGTGAGTGCTACCAATACGAAGACCGCCAGGGAGAGCACTTTGCCAATACGCGTGAAGGTTCTTTGCATCGATGTCCAGTTTGATTCGTCGTACAGTCGCACGACGACGTCTTTGGGGAACGATTTGACCACACCCCCAAAGACAATGCCATAGACGAGTAGGAAAATCCACCCGTTCAGCAAACCAATGTTGAGTTTGGGAAATAGCTGCATAGTGTCTCCTTATCAAAACAGTAAACTCAAAGTTAAAAGAACACAAAGTATCGCGGTACGCGCTGCATGTAAGCCCGGTACGAATCTCCGTATTGCTTCAAGCAGATTTCTTCCTCCGCCACAATCCCGAAGTGACTGAGAATTCTGGCAACGGCGAGTGCGATGACGGCGGTCCACGAACCAATCGCGATGGCGCCGCCTAACAATACCACGGTGGACATCACATTCTGCGGGTGGCGGGAGATCTTATAGATGCCTTGGTCCACCGGTTGATCGAAGGGCGTATTTCTGTAAGTGAATAGCGCACTTGTCAGTCCGACCAGGCCCAACACGGTCACCAGCAAACCAATAATGAAAACTGTGCTTCCAATTTTCAACGGTGTCAAAATGAGTGAGACTATGCACACTAACGCGCACAGTTTGCCGGTGACGGTGAAAACAACCTGCTTTTGGCTCCAGCCGGAGCGGTCAAAGAGCCGTTTGACCACGTCCTTAGGGAAAATCAGGAAGCAAATGCCGTCGGTCAGGCCGAGCAATACCAGGAAAATCCATCCATTGAGCAGTCCAAATTTGAGTTCCGGAAGCAGTTCCATTTGTCTATCCCTCCCATTTCATCCAGGTCAGGCCTTCCGGCCTGGTTTCAGTCACGATGCAGACTGTGTTGCCCATAGGCTGGTTCAAGACGAAGTCGAAATCGGCGTTCGCCAACACCAGTGACAACATACAGCGATACAGGCCACCGTGTCCCACTAACACGATATTGGCCAGAGATTCGCCGTATTCCCCGATCAATTGTTCGATAAAGGGAACGAACCGATCGCGGATTTCGATGAAGCTTTCACCGCCCTCAATGCGTCGCTCCCAATCCTTCTGATGAACCCAAGCGTCAAAGACCGTGAAGTGTAGCTGCCACGCGGCTTCGTCAGCCCGGCCTTCCAGGACGCCGCAGTCGTACTCGCGCAGTGCATCGGTGATCTCGTAGGGCACACCGAGCGTAACGGACAAAATCTCCGCCGTCTGCACGGCACGCATGATCGGGCTGGTGAATAACCGGGTTACAGGTATGTCTTCAAGGCGTTTTGCCAGGGCTGTGGCCTGCACCCTACCCTTCGCGGTGAGCGGATGTCTGAATCCCCGGTTCGAGTGTTCGCGCAGGAGATTGGCCTCGCTCTCGCCATGTCGTGTGAAGTAGATTTTCATCGTACCTCCTGGCTATCCAGGGCACTGTTCAGCCACGCGATGTCCTGTGCGAGCATGTCGGGGTTATCTTTGGGGTAAACGCCGACGCAGACGGCATCTCCGCTGCGCATCTTGCTCGCAGCAAGGGTTAACGCTGCCTGCGGGTCATTCCGTCCCGCCGCCAACACCTTGTAGTGAATCACAGGACGCGAAAGCCGCTGGATGAGGTCGGTCATAATCTGGCGATCTTCTTCGAGAAACCATTCCTCCATCCCACTGACGTGTTCAGCGCGTTCGTCACGGTGCGCGGCGTTGTAATACGAGCACATATAGTAGTCCACATCGAGATGATCTTCTGCCCACTCGAAGACTTGGGGATTGTGTCCCGCGATGCCCGCCAGCATCCCCCGGTCGCGGATAGCCTTGACCACGTCGGGGATCTCGCCGATGCGGCTCTGCGCCAGCAGATAATCCATCACGCCACCGTGGATGTGGCAAGCCTTCGCCCCGTTCGACGCCGCGCGGTTGATACAGGTTTGGTGGTCGCCTACTTCGGGACAGGTCTGTGCGAACCACTGAATGACGCTACCTTCGTCCCAATACTCCATCAGCAAGCGGATGACGTGGTAATCGGTGCGCGCGATGATGGTGTTGACGCCTAGAGCCTCCGCCGCCTTGAGGGTCTCCTTAATCCTGGCGCTGGTAAAGTAGTGCTTCATCGCCAGATCTCTCTCTGTGCCCTGATGCGAGAATCCGCTGAAAGGATTGCTGCCCAGGATGAAGCGGCTTACTCCGACATCGCCAATGTGGATGTGTTGCATTGCTTACCTCCTGATTCTCAATTACCCAATTTGCTGGCTACAATCTCATACGGAAACCACGGCCCGTCCTGTGGGAGAAACGTGATGTACTGGAATCCAGCCGTTTCCAGGAGGCGGATCAAATCCGTTTTGCCTAAAAGTCGCACCCGGGATGCTAGAATGTCTGTATGCCATCGAAAACCCTCTTGGCGACGTTCATCTTCGCGCAGGAAAGCATGAACACTGATAAAGTGGGTTTCGCTCTCGAGAATCCAATCGTCGATGCAGATGATGCGCCCGTGAGGCACGGACTTCTCGCCTCGGAATCTGTAGCTCGGATCATCTTCGGGCAGAAAATCCATATTCCTAAGCCGAAGGTAACATTTACCGCCGGGCTTGAGGACTGCGAACATCCCGTTGACGGCGCGTTGGATATCATCATCGTCCAAAATCTCATAAAGAGCAAAGCAGCTAATCACCCAATCAAATTCCGCACGGAAATGTTGCGCAAGGTCACGCATATCACAGGCCCGGAAGTCGATGTCCAGACCTAGTTCCCACGCGCGCTGCCGTGCAAAATCCATACTCGAATCGGAAATATCCGTGGCGGTGACGTTCCATCCCATCTGCGCGAGTGCGATAGTTTGTCTTCCCCAGCCACATGAACAATCGAGCACGGAGCGTCCTGCCGCCTCTCCCATCACAGGGCGCAGGAGTTCATGTTCTCCATCCCAATCTGTTACATCCTCGATGCTCCACGGCAAGCCCACTTCAACGATGTAGCGATTCAATTTCTCGTAATACTCTTGAGTTGGCAAAACTGGTTCGTACATTGTGCCTCCTTTCCTTGCTAGTTCTTTAAACTTCAGCGATCAGCCTTCTGGTTTGCTGTCAGCTGATTGTTGATTGCTGATATCTCGATCACCAAATCCCCGGCAACAGCCGATAACGCGTCTGCTGCGCATACTCCACGTAACCGGGAAGCTCTTCCTGGAGTGTTTTGTCCTCCAGCGCAGTGCGAATGACGAGAATCACGATTGCACCACAGACAGGAACGTAAGTCCACCACGTTCCCAACACCAACGGCGTCACGAGCCAACTGACAAGCCACCCGCTGTAACAGGGATGCCGCACGAAGCGATAGGCGTCGTTCATTGTAACAGCGTGCCCACGCTCCTCCTGGACGTGCACAGTCTTGGAAAAATGGGCATTGACCGCCATCGCCCACGTGACGAAACCGTTGCTTAATAACAGTAACACCGCACTCACGCCGTGTACGGTAGGCGATAGCGGCGCCGACCATCCAAAACGCCTGTCCAATCCTGCGACAACTGGCAATGCCAGAGCCATCAAGCCATAAAGCGCGAGCAGAAATTTATCCCAGCGCCGTAAATCCTTACTTTGCCGTGCGCGTTCAGCCACGACTTCCGGGTTGATCCGTATCAACACAAAGAAGTTGAATGATGTAATCAATATGCCGATGCCGAGGTAAACCCAGGCCATCGTCCAGCGTAGATCATTTGCTA
>JBJYXQ010000528.1:0-12249 GCA_046260035.1 Anaerolineae bacterium | reverse complement strand
TAGACCGTCAGCGGATCGCCGCGCAGCGCCTGGCAGATGAAGTTCGGTACTACGCGCCCATCATCCGCGCGCATGCGCGGACCGTAAGTATTGAAGATGCGTACAATGCGCGTATCGACATGGTGATAGCGGTGGTAGGCCATCGTCAGTGCCTCGGCAAAGCGCTTGCTCTCGTCGTAGACCCCCCGTGGTCCAACCGGATTAACGTTACCCCAATAGGTTTCATCCTGAGGATGGACCAGCGGGTCGCCATAGACTTCGGATGTAGAGGCTAGCAGAAACTCCGCCTGCTTAGCCAATGCCAGTCCCAGTGTGTTGTGTGTACCGAGCGCGCCCACCTTGAGGGTTTGGATGGGATAGTTCAAGTAGTCCACCGGGCTGGGCAACGAAGCCAGGTGCAACACCATATCCAACGGCCCCGCCACGTAAATGTAGTTGGTCACGTTGTGCTTGACAAACGAGAAGCGCGGATGTCCCGCCAGATGCGCGATGTTGTCCGTGCTCCCCGTACTCAGATTGTCCATGGCGATGACCTCGTGGCCATCCGCCAGATAGCGATCGCACAAATGAGATCCGATGAACCCCGCCCCGCCTGTGATCAGAATACGCATAGTCCCCCCTTGGGAATCAGAAGTGAGAAATTAGAAATGAGAATCGGCCTTGCATTCCTAACCTGATGGCATTATACTCCAAGCTGTAAGTAGGCCAATCGGAGAGAAAATGGGAAAAACATTGTTGCTGACCGGACATCCCGGCATCGGAAAAACGACGATCATCCGTAACGTCATTGCCCAAGTCGGAAACAAAGCTGGGGGATTTTACACCGAGGAAATTGTTGGCCCTGGCGGACGGAAGGGCTTTCGGCTGATCACGCCAGACGGCAAGGAAACGATCATGGCCCACGTCGATCTGCGCAGTCCAAAAACGCCGACTGTGGGGCGCTACGGCGTGGATGTCAAAGCATTGGAACGCGTAGGCGTTGCGGCATTGCGCCGCGCAATGCAGGAGAAAAAGCTGGTAATCGTGGACGAGATCGGCACGATGGAGCTCTACTCGCGCGCCTTTTGCGACGCGGTGATGCTGGCCATCTTGGGACCGACGCCCGTTTTAGGGACCATCATGAGCCATTCCCATCCCGAAAGCGATGTGTTCAAGACACTGGCGCAAGTGACACTATGGGAAGTCAACCGCACCACGCGCGACGGCCTGACCGGCAAAGTGATGGCATGGCTGAATAAAAACACATAGACGGCTCCTCGTCGGAGCCGTCTATGTGTGAATCGAACGAACGTTAACTCGCGCTGCCAACCAACGAATGTAACTGTTCCTTCAAGGATGCAATCTGCGCACGAGTCTTCTCGACCTTCTCGAAGATCTCCTGCCGGTCCTGGACAGATTCCTTGAGCAGACTGGCGGCAGCTTTGCTGCGCGTCTCGGCAACGCCAGCCTCGACGAGCAAATCCAACTGCGCGCGCGTGATCTTATCCACTGGCACAACCATCAGGTTGGAGACATCCTGCGCTGTCTTGATGAGCGCCTTGCCCAAAGACTCCATCACCTTCGCCGTTTCATCGACGATCTTCGTCAAGGACGGCATGGGATCGGTAGATTCCGCTGTAGCTTCGGCCTCAGGCGTTTCAACCACTTCAACATCGACCATTTTCTCTTCGTTCATTGTTTCCCTCCCTATTCTTTTCCCTTGCTTGATGGATAATTGTTCAAAGCCAAGCCTTTGGCTACGCCTCTGGCTCCAGCTTGACTTCCTTGCGCAGTTGCTCACGCAGTTCGGCAATCTGCTGTGTGATGGCGCCGATCTTCTCGAAGAGCACCTGGTTAGCCTTGATGCCCTCGGCGATGAGGAACGCCGCGCTCTCGGAACGGCTCTTGGTGACTTCTGCATCCACGAGCATATCCAGGTGCGTCAAAGCCTCATCGTTCACCCGCACCATCACCACATTGCCGCGTGCTTGCAGTGCATCGCTCAACGCCTGCCCGAACGTCTCAACCTGCTTCAACGCATCCTTAAACGATGCAGATGCGGGCTTCTTGCCCTCTTGTTTCTCCGCATCCTCAGATACTTCTTCAACCACGACTTCTTCTTCGACGACCGGGGTTTCCTCTACGACTTCTTCAACTTGTTCTTCTTTGCTCATTTGTTTGCCTCCTTACAAACCTTTGGTCTTTTTTGATTACCTGTAATTGTATTACGCATTACATTGTAATATGGTTGCACGATTTTGTCAAGAGGTAAACAAAAACCGGGATTTCGTCAAAATCCCGGTTTTTGAAGACATACATCCTCACCAATTGCGCATCACCAACGGTAGATAGACATCCCAGATCGCCATCTGGCGGCGCGCATACACGCCAATGTGTTCTGCACCAAAGTCGGCGCGCAGATCTTGCCAGGCGATCAACCACTCCATGCCCGCAACTCCCGCAGCCCCACCCCGCGCGGCGACGACCGGCTGATAGCGTGCCGAATCATCTGCTATGGCAATGGGCAGTATAGCAGTTGTTGGCATGCCCTTGGCGTTCAATTGGCGTGCGTAGATGTCGGGCAGATACGCCACCTCACTCTGCGGCGCGCCGTGCCAAGCCACCAGGAAGGCCTTGCTCGCGGCGCTATAGGCCACGTCAGGTGCCCCTTCATGATAAGCAGTCTGCGTTGCGAGGGGGATTGGCGTACCGATCGGAGTACCGCTTGCGGCAACCATCCGTCCCATCACGTCTCCATCGCTATCCGCGACAGCTTCAGTATCTTGCCAGACGATGAGATAGCGCTCAGCAGGCCCAGCAGTCAGGTGGGGTTGTTCCTCGAGATGATCGGGGGCAGCAGCAATCGCGAATTCCGACGGCAAGATCGTGCCGGTCGTCCCATCCACCCTCTGCCCGTAGATATCCCATCCGGCAGGATCCAGGCGGTTATCCTGCCAGACTGTGAGGAAGCTGCGGCTAGCAGCATCGTAGGCCACGTCGGGATAACGCGCCATCCGTGACGCCCCTGGCATAGTGAGCAGGAAGTTCTCATCCACGCCTGTCAAAAGAGGCAAACCTGCATCCGACACAAACTGCCCGTACAGATTTGTCATCTGATAAACTGGATCCGTGCTCTCGAAGACCACGAGGTAACGTGCCAACTCCGGACTAAAGGCAACGACCGGCGCGTGTTGCTGGTTTGGCGCGGCGGAGACCTTGATCTCGTTACCTACCAGATTCCCGTCAAGCGTGACGATCTGCCCGAAAATATTGAAATCATCGATGGTTGAAGACCCGAAGTCACTCCACACCACCATGAAGCGGTCGTTGAGCGCATCCCACGCCACGTCCAGCGCCAGATCAAGCGTCTGGATGTCTTCGACGACGGTGAATGGACGCCAGTCCAGTGCACCGGTGCCACTGACGCTGTATGCCATAATGCGAGAACCAGCGCCGTCGACCTGGTGCCAGGCCACGAGATAGCGATCCGACGTGGCGCTGTACGCCATCACCGGGCGCACCTGCATACCATTTACCGGCGAGAGGCCAACGTGCAACCCCACCTTGTCCGCGTTGGCGTCCAGGCGTTGCCCATAGATACCGGGGTATTCAACGCGGTAATCCTCCCACACCACCAGCACCACCGGCTGCGGCGCAGTCCGCGCCACGGCGATAGCCGGGCTCGATTGGGTATACAAGTCATCGCTTACCACAAACGGCGCGCCGATCAATTGCCCGGTCGACGCGATACGCTGTCCGAGGAGATCTCCGCCTCCGACACGCGCTTCCCAGACCACGAAGAAGACGCTCGATCCAGCCGTTTCCCAGATCGCAACAGCAGGCGTCTCCTTGAATCCTGGCCCGACACTGATCGGGATATCGATCCCCAGGAACGTATCCCCGACCTTGAAGCGCTGCCCATAGATGTCGCGCCGGTCGCCGTTGCGCCAATCTTCCCAGACGACGAGGAGCGCGTCATCCACACCCCCGGCAGCGATAACGGGAAATTCCTGAACACCAGGCGCGATGGTGACAGGGATATTGTTCCCCTCCAGCGTGCCATCCGCCAAAACCTGCTGCGCGTAGATATCCTGATCGGCCCCACGCACATCGGCCCAGACGACGAGGTAACGGTCTACCGCCGGGCGATAGGCCACGTCCGGTTGCCCGGCCCAGGCTGTCCCGTCGGAGATGTCGAAACGTGAACCGAGCAATGCACCATCACCGGCTACACGCTGTCCCTGCACACGCGAGGTTCCGTCGGCTGCATTGCCCCATACGACCAGGAAAGCGTTTTCGCCGGCAACGATACGGGCTCTGACCTGCCCACCGGGATACTCGGCAATCGGGAAATTGTCACCGTCGAGCGTGCCGTCGCGCCGCACAAGCTGCCCATAAATATCGGGAGTGTCGGTCGCATTGCGATTGTCCTGCCAGATCACCAGGTAGCGGTCGGCACTGGCGAGATATGCCACCTGCGGGTCATCCTGGATGTCGCCATCATCACATAAAGCGATGGTTCTACCCACCAGCCGCCCATCACTGCGCACGCGCTGCGCATAGATGTCGGGGAGGCTGGTATCGCGCGAATCCCGGTACACCAGCAAGAATTCGTCATCCTCAGGATTGAAAGCCGCTGCAGGAACGCTCTGATAACTAGCGGCATCGGTGAGGAGGAAATCCTCGGCAACTGCGCCAGGATTGTCCGGAGGTTCGACCGCCGCTGGCAGCGGTTCGACAGCGGTGAGCGAGACATCGTCCACGTACATAGCGGTCGTCCCGCCCACACCGTCGTTGTAGACGCCAAAATGTACCCAGACGCTCTGACCGAGGTAGGCACTCATATCGAAAGCGTACGGTTCCCACGTCGGGTTGTCCTCCAGTGTCCACAGCAGACGCTGGAGGATGTTTCCCTGATCGTCCATGATCAGGAGAAATTGCGAATCGCCAGCAGTAAGCCCAGTAGGCACGTTGGTGGTAAGTGCAGCATTAACCAGCGCCGAGGACGACTCTGGCGAGAAGGCCGCCTGCTGCGCTTCGGCCGACACGGGATAGAGCCAGAAAGACAACTGCGCCGAGGTCGCCGTAGCCGGCAAAGTAACACGCTGGCGTGCTGACGAGTACGAAGTCTCGTTCGCTGTCTCCACGATGCCCAAACGAATGGAGCGTCCCCCACCGTGCGCCTGTTCCGTCGAATACTCTGCCGTTGCCGCGGTGCTGGGGAAAGACCATGATTCATCAAGTTCAGCGTTGCCGTTTACCGACCACTCCCAACTGTGGTTACGCAGCCGCCATAGTCCTTCGATGGTAGGCAGGAACAGCAAGTCCCGGGAGACCACAACCAAGCCCTTGGGTGTTGGCTCAGGCGCGAGCCCTTGTGCCCACCAGCGGTCGCCGCCGCTCGGCGTGCGGTAGAGCATCCACGGATTGGCGCTATATTGCAAAGAACGCTGCACAGCGTAGACGGCGGGGTCGTCGGGATAGTCCGGCGAGACAGCTAAGCCCGTGATAAGCGCGTCCAGCCAGTCCACAGCCATGCCTGTATCCGCATGCTGCCACGTCTCACCAAAATCGGTGGAACGCATAACGCCGTTGGGCGGTGTAGCATCTCCAGGGCCTTCGACGAAGTAATAACTCATCCAGAGCGTGCCATCTGTCGCATAGTTAGGCGAGAAGACCACCTCACGCGCAATGTCGATCCCCGGAACGATAGCCCGCTCCCACGTCAAACCGCCGTCGGTTGAACGATGAGGCGGGCCATAACAGGTCATATAGACGGTGTGATCTGCGGCAAAGTTTGGCGAAGGGAAGACGCGATACAGGTCGGTATAATTGAGCAAGCCAGTGTTGGCCAGTTCCCAGGTATCGCCACCATCGGCAGAGCGCCACACAGCCGGCACATCTGGCGAAAATCCAACGGCGAAGACCACGAGATTATCATCAGCATCCCGCACGGCGGCGATGTCGTAGAGCAATGTACTCGGCGGTGCCAGCACCATTTGCCAGGTAAGGCCATCATCGGTAGAGCGGAAGACCTCACCGTGGTCGTAGCCGACATTCCGTACAACAAAGAGCGTCGGTGATGACGTAGCGCCGGGGTCCCACGCCATCGAACTGATGTGTAGATATTCGGAGTACGGACGGGTTGCGAAGAGCGTCGTCCAGGAATCGCCATCATCGGTAGTACGGCGCATGTCTTGATCCGTGGTGATGTAGAGCGTGTGATCGGTCGCGTAGTTAGATGAGCGCCATATACGGGAGTACACAGGCAGAATCAGCTCCCATCCGAGTTCAGCAGACGGAGCAGCAAGGCCAGAAGCCTGCGCGGCGTAAGCGGCTGTGCGCGGACTACGGATAACGGACAGCAACAGCAGCAATAACGCCAATGTTCCAAAAAGTTTCCGTGTGTTTTTCATCGGTTACCCTCCTTGAATTGTGCAGGGCAGAGATTTCTGTCCACCGCCGGACAGAGGCAAAAAGAACCCGCCCTTCAGTTTTGCTTAACGAGTTGATATAGAAGAGGCGTGGGACCCAAGTGCGATGCGCTATCTTCAGTATAGACCTAAATTCGGACTTCGAGTCATTCTTGTGAGTTACAAAATCGTTAATCGCATTATCGATCGTAGTAATCAAGTTCTGTATTGCCATACACCCGCTACTGGAATGTAGTATAATAGCGCATTTGGAGTTAACCCTTGAACGTCATCCGAGGGCTATTGGCGTGAGAATGCACAGAATAACTCACCAGTATTTCATGTAACGACGACGGTAGCTATATTGAAAACAGCCTCGGGACGTTTGTCCAGGGCTTTTTGCTGTGAGCGAGGGAAAACTATGAAACGATATGATTGGGAGGCTGTCTTTCGACTGGTCTCCGATTTTTTGTACGCTTATGGGACACTGTTGTTATTGCCGTTTGGGGTCGCCATTATTACCGCCGATAGCGTGATGACGCTCACGTTTGGGATACAAGCGGGTGTCATCCTCTTGGGGAGTCACATAGCCCGGCGGGCGCTTTCCCCGGTGGGGATAACGCAACAGCACGCTATCGTTGCCCTGGCCATAACATGGTCGCTCCTCTCACTTTTCTCCAGTGTGCCTTTCGTGGTTGCGGGGATGCCGTGGATTGACGCCTTATTTGAATCGTTCTCAGCTTGGACCGACACCGGACTGACGATGATACCCAACCCGGCGCTGTTGCCGTCCTCTTTGGCTGTTTTTCGCCTGGCGATGCAATGGGTCAGTGGACTTGGCATTGTGATGTTCGTGCTCTGTTGGCGCGGGCTAACACCCCACGAAGCGCAAAGTCTTTTCCAGGCGGAGGGACGCTTCGAAGACTTCACTTCCAATTTAAGAAATATCGGACGTGTCGTCGTGACCATCTATACCGGTTACACTTTGGCGGGCACACTCGCCCTGTGGGCATTAGGCATCCCCTTTTGGGAAGCCCTAGCGCACGCCGTCACGTCCCTTTCAACAGGCGGATTTTCCACCAACAGCGTGGGCGTCGGCGTGTACGGTGCGCTGCCTTCTCTGGTAGCCATGATTTTGATGTTGGCCGGGGGCATCAGCTTTGGCAGCCATTATGCACTACTCACCGGCAAGGTGCGAAAGTTTTGGCGCAACCCTGAGGTGCGTATACTATTGGTCATCGTCGTTGTGTCCACCACCGCGCTTGCTTTAAGCTTACGGTCTCAACTAAATGGGGAAAATCGCGTGCTGGAAAGCGCCTTCTATGCCATCTCGGCCATCACTACATGCGGAGCCGGGACGACACTCCCCTTAAGCCAGACCTCCAGCAATTTCATCACTATTATGATAGTTTTGATGTTAAGCGGGGCAGTCTACGGTTCGACAAGCGGCGCGCTGAAGTTGTGGCGATTGATCATTCTTGGAAAGGTCGTCCGGCGCAAAATACACCAGCTTTTCCGGCCGGAAGCGCATGTGGAAACTATCCACATGGGCAACAATGTCATCTCCAATGCAGTGGTGAAACAGGTAGGGCTATATATGATACTGTATCTGCTCTTATTGCTGGGGGGTGCCCTGTCGATGATCCTGTTAGGGTACACACCTCTGCACGCATTCTTCACCATCGCTTCAGCACAAGGCAACGTTGGCCTCAACGCGATGCCTGACGCGCTCTACTTTGGGATGCCCGTCATATTGAAGGTGCAACTCATCGTGCATATGCTCCTGGGGCGGATGGAAATTCTGCCCATGGTTCATCTGCTGCGCGCATTGCGACGAAGTCTCGGTCATTAGCTGGTCGATCAGCCTAACGCCTATGATTGACCGGCGTGAAACACACGCGCCAAACAGGTAACTTTATGATTTAACCATTCGATGCTACAATCAGGTCAGTCCAGTTCGAGCTTCTTACCCGCAAGTTGCCACCAAGACGACCGGGCTGCTAACTACCAGACTGTTTACAGGAGGTCTCCTATGAAAATCACCGTTATCGGCGGAGGTTCAAGTTACACACCGGAGTTGATCAATGGCTTTTTGGAGCGGGTCGAAAGCCTTCCGCTCACCGAACTCTGGCTGATGGATATCCTGCCAGAACGCCTCAACGTGGTCGGTGGCTTCGCGCAGCGGATGGTGGCGGCGCGCGGTGCACCGTTCGCCGTCCATCTGACCACGGACTTGCGCGAGGCAGTGCGCGGGGCGAGTTACGTCATCACCCAATTGCGCGTCGGTTGGATGCAGGCCCGCCGCGAGGACGAATATCTGGGACGCCGGCACGGCCTCATCGGGCAGGAAACCACCGGCGTCGGCGGGATGGCGAAGGCGCTGCGTACTATCCCCGTGGTGCTGAATATCGCCAAGGCGATGCAAACGCTTGCGCCTGGCGCGCTGCTGGTCAACTTCACCAATCCCTCAGGCCTCATCACTGAAGCGCTTGCACGACACGCTGCCGACGTTCCCTCGGCGGGCGTCTGCAATGTTGCCATCAACACCAAGATGGAATTACTCAACGGATTGAAAGAGCAACTGAGCATCACTGTCCCAGCAGAGCGTGCGCAACTTAACACGCTGGGGCTGAACCACCTCTCGTGGCATCGCGGTTTCACCGTTGATGGGGAAGAGATGTGGCCGCGCATAATGGAAGGCTACATCGCCCACCTCAAGGCTGAAGCCGAGCCGGAATGGGACGTGCGCACCATCGAAACCCTCAATATGATCCCGAACTATTACCTGCAATACTTCTACTACACTGCACGCAAACTGGCCTCACAGAGCAAATGGCCACCGTCCCGCGCCGAAGAAGTGATGGAGATCGAGAAAAGCCTACTCGCCCAATACGCTGAACCCGATCGCACGGAACCGCCGGAAGGCCTGATGCAACGCGGTGGCGCATACTACTCCACCGTGGCGACGCAACTGCTTAACGCCCACCACAATGATCTGGGCGAAGTGCACGTGGTCAATGTGCCCCATCGCGGGGCCGTGCCTGGCTGGCCAGAGGATTGGGTGCTGGAAATGCCCTGTACGGTGAACCGCACGGGCATCACGCCGCTCCCGGCAGAGCCGCTGCCCCTGGCGTGCTTTGGTCTGCTGGCGAACGTCAAAGCCTACGAGCTACTCACCGTCGAAGCTGCCGTCCACGGCGACCGCGATGCTGCGTACCAGGCACTCCTCACCCATCCTCTCGGTCCTTCAGCAGACAAAGTCCAGGCCGTACTGGATGACCTGCTGGAAACAAACAAAGCCTATCTGCCGCAGTTTTGGAAATAGGAAAGCGCGTAAGTGATGGCGCAGGGGATCACCTGGCTCAAGCCTTCCAAAATCAAACTCGCATTTCTTCTGGAATGGAGCTTGTTCATCGTGATCGAAATCGCAAGAGGTAAGGTCCGATCCCCGCACGCAATCCTGGTAGCCGCTTATCCCTTGCTGTTCTTTTATCTCGTGGCCTGTGTGCTGGTTCCTTTGAGCCGGCATACTCGGCAGATAGCACGCGGTTGGCGGTTGCCAGCACTCGCAATCGGGCTGGCGATACTCGATCAGGTTCTCAAGACTGCCGTCAGTACTGCAATACCCAACAATACGTCAATCCCGATCGTCGAAGGTTGGCTCCATATCGCGCACGTGCGCAATTACAGAGGGTCTTGGATCGCCGCGACCTTCGACCTGGCGAGCGGACCTTTCACACAGTCAGTTCAGTGGGCGCTGATCATTGCCGTGCTCGCGCTGTCGGTAGTGTACCATCGCTACTATAGTACGCATCATCGCCAGAGTTTATGGGTAGACGTGGCCTTTCTGGGTGTGTTTGCCGCATACACGAGTTGGGTGTGGGATACAGTTTTCCGCGGCTATGTCATCGACTTCATCCAATTGCCCGGTCTGGTCACCGCAGATTCGAAGGATATCGTGGCCAGCATAAGCGCCGCAGCCGTTATCGCGGAACTGCTGGATCGTCGTCGACGGGCTGATCGCCTATCAGATTCTATCAATGAGGAGTACAAACGATGAGCCAATACTTTCTCGGCATTGACATCGGCGCGACGAAGAGTCACGCGCTGATCGCGGATGCGCAAGGGCACGCCGTCGGCTTTGGCAGCTATGGTCCCGGCAGTCACGAAATGGTGGGGTACGATGGGCTGCACACCGCCCTGCACGCCATCACCGACACGGCGCTCGCTTCGGCAGGCCTCGCCAAAGCGGACATCGCGGGCGCGGGATTCGGCATCGCTGGCTACGACTGGCCCGGCGACGCCGCGCCGCACCACGAGGTCATCGCCTCCCTGGAGCTATCCGCGCCTTACGCCCTGGTCAACGACACCATCATCGGCCTGGTCGCCGGTGCAACAGAGGGCTGGGGCGTGGGCGTGGTCTCCGGCACAGGCAGCAACTGCTGGGGGCGCGACCGCCAGGGGCGCGAGGGTCGCATGACCGGCGGTGGCGATCTGTTTGCTGAATACGCCGGCGGTGGCGATCTGGTCGCCAAAGCAATCCAGGCTGTTGCGCTCGCGTGGGGGAAGCGAGGACCGGAGACGCGCCTCACCGAGGCGTTTCTGGCGCTGACCGGCGCGGCGGATGCGCTGGATTTGCTCGAAGGGATCTACCGCGGGCGCTACACACTCAGCTCCGCCAACGCTCCGCTTATCTTCCAGGTCGCGGCGGAAGGCGACGCTGTGGCGCAGACGGTGATCCGCTGGGCCGGGCGCGAGTTAGGCAGTCTCGCCATCGGTGTCATCCGCCAATTGGGCTTCGAGGCCCTGGACTTCGAGGTTGTCCAAATCGGTAGCCTGTACAACGGCAGCCCGGCGATGAGTGAGACGATGCTGGCGACCATCCACGAGGTAGCGCCCGGCGCGAACGCTGTGCGGCTGACTGCGCCTCCCGTCGTCGGTGGGGTATTGTTGGGAATGGAAAAGGCAGGTGTGGATTACCCGCCGTTGCGCCAAACCCTCATTCAGACCACAACCATACTATTAAAACAAGGAGAGAAATAATGTCAGAGCTGGCTCTTCTAGGTGGAATTCCCGCACGCAACACCGCTTACCCGCAATGGCCCGTCTTCGATGAACGGGACGTCGAGGCCGTCACCACCGTCGTCCAATCCGGCAACTGGGGCGGCTTCCCCTACCCTGGCCCGCAGACCGCTGAATTCGTCCGCCGCTTCCTGGCACTCCAGGGCGGCGAGCATGCCGTGGCGATGGTGAACGGCACGGTGACAATGGAAGTCGCGTGCCGCGCGGCAGGCATCGGTTGGGGCGATGAGGTCATCGTGCCCGCCTACACCTTCCAGGCCACCGCCGCCGCGCCGATGGCAGCCGGCGCGATTCCCGTCGTGGTCGACATCGATCCCGACACCTACTGCATCGATCCCAAGGCCGTAGAGGCTGCGATCACCGGCAAGACACGAGCCATCATCCCTGTCCACCTCGGCGCACAGATGGCGGATATGGATGCGTTGATGGATATCGCCGAGCGACACAACCTCATCGTCATCGAGGACAGCGCGCACGCCCACGGGGCAAAGTGGCGCGGGCAGGGTGCAGGCACCATCGGTCACTTCGGCTCCTTCAGCCTGCAATCGTCGAAAATCCTCACCGCCGGCGAAGGCGGTATCCTCATCTGCAAGACGCAGGAACTCGCCGACCGGGCTGCCAGCATCATCGACTGCGGACGCCCACACGACGCCGCAAGGCAAGTGTACACGATGGGTGGGAACTATCGCATGGGCGAACTCCAGGCGGCGCTGGCGAACATCGCCATCGAGCGCTTCCCGCAGCAAGCGCAGGAGCGCGAAGAGATGGCGGCCTA